>NZ_AFOC01000146.1:0-5293 GCF_000224455.1 endosymbiont of Riftia pachyptila (vent Ph05) | reverse complement strand
TTCAGGCTTTTCCGGCTCTGCGGTCGCTTCTGGCGCTACCGCCACTTCCGACACTGCTTGCGGCTTACTCTCCTCTACAGGAGCTTGCGGCTCTACCACCACCGTCGATTCCATTTCTGCCGGTGCGATTGTCTCTGGCATTACCGTTTGCGGTGGAACCACTTCAGCAGCGGGCGTGGTTGCCACTGCATCTTTCATCGCTGCTTCGATTGAGGCCTCGATGTCTACCTCTTCGATGTGCGTTCCTGGTGGAATCGCCACCACTTCAGGCTGAGCAACCTCTGGCATAGCCGACTCAGGTGCCGAAACGGCGGGCTTCACTGCTTCAGGTTCAGACACTGCCGCCGCGAGAGCTTCGGCCTTCTCACGAGCTGCCTCCGCAGCTCTTCGAGCCTCTTCTGCAGCCTCCTGCTGAGCCAACTGCAGCTGTGCCAGTTGATCGCTCTTGAGTGTCAACAAGCGCTGAATATCAACGAGCTGCGACTCCAACTCGTGAATCCGGGCACGCATCTCCTCGCCTTCCTGACGCGTACTCTCATTGGTTTCACGCATCAGCAGAACCTGCTTCTGCAGCTCATCTATCTTTTTTGCAGCCGCCGCTTTACCTTCACGATCGACCGCTTCCTGGGCATCAGGCTTGGCGGAGATCAGCTTGATGCGATCCTGCTTGGGCTTGGGTTTTGCCGCGGTCGAGGCGATTTCCTGTGCAGCACCTTCGGAGGTCGAGGCGACATCAGCCGCAGCCGACTTTGCCTTTGCACTTTTCGCCCGCCAAGCGGATGTCTGAGCAAGAAACTCTTCACGGGCCTCGCGGTGTGACAGAGCCTGTACATTCGCATCTGCCGGCAGCCGTAAAATCTTGCCCGCTTTCAGCCGATTGACATTGTTGCCGATAAAGGCATTGGGGTTGTAGCGCAGCAACGCCATCATTACCTGTTCGGTGGTTTCCCCCGAACGGCGCATCTTGCTGGCGATGCGCCACAGATAATCATTCCGCGCGATCGGGCCATACTCCCTAGCCCCCTCTTCGACCACCTGACGAGCGCCCTCGCCAGCCGCACTGGCAGGCTGGACCGGCAAACGGCGGGTGACTGTAGGCGCTGCCACCGGTGTGGGTTTGCGTTTCAATGTGACAGGCGGGTCCAGGAGCACAGTGTACTCCCTGATTAGACGACCTTTCGGCCAGTTCACTTCCACGAGAAAATTCAAAAAAGGCTCACGGACAGGAGCGCCGCTGGTGACACGAATAACCGCCCGACCATCAGACAGGATGACAGGCTCGAACCTGAGCCCCGACAACATGAGCGAACGCTCGATACCAGCCCGTTCGAAATCCTTAGCTGACCCAAGTTCAACCTTGACTCCCTGGATTTCACCCTTGTCGATAGAGAGCAGTTCTATATCAGCTTTAAATTCCTGATTAAGTACTGACTTGGTCTGGATCTCTCCAAGCCCGAGAGCGTTGGCCACAAACGGCGATAGCGCCGCCGCAATGGCCACTGCCAGGGACAGCTTACGAATCATGCTTCCTCCTCGCCAAAGCGAACGCAACCCACGGGCAGATTGGACGTTTCCGCATACAAAAAACCGTCGGAACATATAGACATCTGTTCCGAATCTCCATCAAGAATAAGGGTAATAAATCTGGCCTAACTATAGCTTACAAGTGGCCTTTTACCAAAATCTCTAGAATCTTCAAGACATTCGCCGCAATACCGGAACGCAGGTTGTCGGCAACTGCCCAAAGTGAGAATTCAGTTGGATTCTCTGTTCTACACACGAACCGGCCGACCAGCACAGACGCACCACCAGAGGCATCACCAACCGGAGAGGGCCCCTGACTATCAACATCGATCAATTCAATGCCATCCGCCTGCTCCAGACAGCTCTCGATCACCTGCTGAGCCACAGGTTGAGAGGCCGTGCAGTGCAGCGCCATCGAGTGGCCGAAAAAGACTGGCACCCAAGCAGCGCTAACACTGATTGACGGACAAGATCGCCCCAGGACAAGCTGACAGACATCCAGCAGATCGGCCTCCATCTTACTCATCCCACCCGACAAACACTCGGCAACCTGTGGGATCAGGTTAAACGCAATCTGGCGAGGAAACAGCAGCGGTGCGACTGGCTTGCCATTGAGCAGCAGCGAGGTCTGCCGCACCACCTCTTCCACCCCGCTGCGTCCCAACTCCGATACCGCCTGGGCAACAAACAGCGAGACCCGCTCCACCCCGAGCGTTTCGATGAGTGGCTTGATCACCGTCAGCAACTGAGTCGCGACGCTTCCTGGTAACGGCACCACTCCACCCGATAACACAGGCTCCAGCGCCTCCGGGTTCACTGCCCCAACCACCGGAACCAGGTCAGACTCTGGGCACAGATGCGAGCCGATATCCAGCACGATACAACGCGCATCCTGAGCCCGCTCCACCCAATCCGGCGCTACATCCGACTCGCCGGTGGAGATAACGATCGGGGTTGCATCGAAGCTGTGCAGCTCCAGGTCGGCAATCTCCAACTCCCGACTGCCAAATTCGATGCCTCTGCCCACCTCATCCGGACCACCCAGCAGCACAACACTGCCGCTCAGCCGGGGAGTGTGCATCGATGGCGGCCAGCAGCGCTTCCGCCACCAACCCGGCCGCCCCCACGATAGCAATATCAACCGATCTCTCCTGCAAACCATCACCTCATAATGAAAAAGAAAACCCCGTTGAATCTATCTCCAACGGGGCTCTGAATAGCGCCCAGCGCCTGGGCCATTGCGTCGATCAATCTTCCAGAAGGATCCGCAGCATGCGTCGCAGCGGCTCCGCAGCACCCCACAACAGCTGGTCGCCGACGGTGAAGGCGTTGAGATATTCACTGCCCAAGTTCATCTTGCGCAGACGCCCCCCGGTACCGCGAGGGTCCCGGTAACCTGGGTCGGACTCAGCTCCTGCACGGTAATATCCCGCTGGTTGGGAATCACCTTCACCCAGTCGTTGGCGGAGGCGAGTATCGACTCGATCTCATCCATCGGCACATCCTTGCGCAGCCTCACGGTCAGGGCCTGGCTGTGACAGCGCATGGCACCGATGCGCACACAGGTACCGTCGATAGCTACCGGATTTTCGGAGCGACCGAGGATCTTGTTGGTCTCGGCAAATGCCTTCCACTCCTCCTTGCTCTGGCCGTTCTCCAGCGCCACATCGATCCAGGGGATCAGACTGCCGGCCAGCGGCACACCGAAATTATCGGTGGGAAATGCATCGGCGCGCATGGCCTCGACGACAGTTCGGTCGATATCCAGGATTGCCGAGGCAGGATCGGCCAGCTGCGGAGCTACCGCATCCTCGATCTGCCCATCTGACTAATCAGCTCGCGCATGTTGCGTGCACCGGCGCCAGAGGCGGCCTGGTAGGTCATCGCAGTGACCCACTCCACCAGATCCTCGCGGAACAGACCGCCCATCGCCATCAGCATCAGGCTGACGGTGCAGTTGCCGCCGATGTAGTCTTTGGCACCCTTCGCCAGGCCGTCTCGGATCACCTTGTCATTGACCGGGTCAAGCACGATGATCGAGTGCTCCTTCATGCGCAGGCTGGAGGCCGCATCAATCCAGTAGCCCTCCCAACCCGCCTCACGCAGCTTGGGGAATACCTCGTTAGTATAACCACCGCCCTGGCAGGTGACGATCACATCCATCGCCTTCAGCTCGTCGATGTCGGTGGCATCCTTCAGCAGGGGGATCTCGCGGCCGATATCCGGACCCGCCTGTCCCACCTGGGAGGTGGTGAAGAAGACCGGCTCATCGATATCGGCAAAATCACCCTCTGCAGCATGCGGCCCATCAGGACCGAGCCCACCATGCCGCGCCAACCTACAAATCCGACTCGTTTCATCGTCTTGACCTAAGAATTTTTTACCACTAAGAACACGAAGGACACAAAGCACGCCAAAGGCCGATTACCTCTTCGTGGTCTTTGTGCCCTTTGTGGTTAAACCAGTTACAAAACCGCTACTATGGCATCGCCCATGCCTTCGCAGCTGACCTCGGTCATGCCGTCGGACATGATGTCCGGGGTGCGCAGGCCATCATCCAGGACCTTGTTGACCGCCGCCTCGATACGCTCAGCCATCGCCGGTTTGTCCAGACTGTAGCGCAGCATCATCGCTACCGAGAGAATAGTCGCCAGCGGGTTGGCCACGCCCTGCCCGGCGATGTCCGGCGCGGAGCCATGAATCGGCTCGTACATGCCCTTACTATTCTCGTCCAGCGAGGCCGACGGCAGCATGCCGATGGAGCCGGTCAGCATCGCCGCGCAATCGGACAGAATATCACCAAACATGTTGGTGGTAACCATCACATCGAACTGCTTGGGCCACTTCACCAGCTGCATCGCAGCATTATCGACGTACATGTGACTCAGCTCCACCTCCGGGTGCTCCTCGGCCACCTTGGTGACAACCTCACGCCACATCTCGGTGCACTCAAGCACATTGGCTTTATCCACCGAGCAGAGCCGCTTGCCGCGCTTCATGGCGATGTCGAAGGCGACGCGGGCGATGCGATCCACCTCGGACTCACTGTAGACCAGGGTGTTGTAGCCTTGACGCTCGCCGTTATCCAGCTCACGCACACCACGCGGCTGGCCGAAGTAGATGCCGCCGGTCAACTCACGCACGATCATGATATCGAGCCCGGAGACCACCTCGGGTTTCAACGTAGAGGCATCCGCCAACTGCGGGTAGAGGATCGCCGGACGCAGATTGGCGAACAGGTTCAGTTCGGAACGCAGTCCCAGCAGTCCCTTCTCCGGGCGGATAGAGATATCCAGCGACTCCCACTTGTGGCCACCCACCGCACCCAGCAGGATCGCATCCGCCTCTTTCGCCAGGTCCAGAGTGGCGTCGGGCAACGGGCCGCCAGTGGCGTCGATAGCCGCACCACCCACCAGTGCCTCGTCCATCTCGATGTCGAGACCCTGCTCATCGCGCAGAGTCGCCAACACCTTGACTGCCTCAGTGACGATCTCGGGGCCAATGCCGTCACCCGGCAGAATCAAAATCTTTTTGCTCATATTCAATCCTAATTACATTTTTTATAACGCAAAGTTCACAGTGAAGCGCAAAGCACGCAATGGCCTTTTTGAATAGTCAGAGCTGAAGCCTCAACTCAAATCTTTGCGAGCTTTGCGTCTTTGCATTGCGATCTTCGCGTTAGAGGAATTTAAAATAACCAGGGCGCTTGCTGGCGGTGACGTTCCTCGTAGGCCTTAATCTCATCCACATGCTGCAGGGTCAGGCCGAT
>NZ_AFOC01000147.1:0-5262 GCF_000224455.1 endosymbiont of Riftia pachyptila (vent Ph05) | reverse complement strand
GTTATCTCAAACCTTTCGAATTACGCTGAGAACCTCACTGCTTCACGCAGCCGGATTCAGGATGCCGACTTTGCGGCGGAGACCGCGGCACTGACAAAGACGCAGATCCTACAGCAGGCTGGTGTCTCGATACTGTCTCAGGCCAATGTTGTTCCGCAGAGTGCCCTGGCGCTGTTGCAGTAAGCTCATCGACCGGCATCCGGGTGATCTAGCCCGGATGCACTAGACTCGAAGAGATCAGCCTCAGGGTGGATGCAATGACAACCGAAGTAACAATGGGATCGCTGCTTCAGTTCAGCCGGACGACCCAGCCCCAATGGGTGGAGCAGGCCAGGCCAGCAGAAGCTGCACGTCAGGTTGCTGAGCGGAATATATCGATCCATCAAGACCAGGCTGAAGAGGAGTCCCAGGGCAGTCTTGAGCGGCTGGAAAAGATGGTTGAAGAGCTCAATCAGAAGGTCCAGCAGCAGAAGCGCTCACTCCAGTTCAGCGTGGATGAGGAGAGTGGCAAGACAATCATCAAGGTAATTGATCTGGATCGGGACGAACTAGTTCGCCAGATCCCACCTGAAGAGGTCATCCGGCTTGCACAGCGTATGCAAGAGAATTCTGGGGTGATCCTTAAGGCGAAAGCCTGAAAGAGATCGGCTTGCCGCTGTAGAGTTCAAACTTAGACTTTCACCCTGGATGGACTCTCCTCCAGGGTAAAACAAATTAAATGGAGGGGAGACGATCATGGCTTCTATTCTCGCTCCCGGTGTTGGATCTGGGCTCGATGTCAACAGCATCATTGATCAGTTGATGAACCTGGAGCGGCTGCCGCTGGATCGTCTGCAGAATCAGGAGAGCCAGGTCAACGCGCAGATCAGCGCCTATGGCCAGCTGCGCAGTGCTGTGTCGGATTTTGAAACGGCTATGGATGGCTTGGGCTCTCTCTCCAAGTTCCAGGTCTTCTCCGGTTCATCCTCCAACGCGGATGCCTTTACCGCCAGTGCGGATGAGACTGCCAATGTGGGCAGCTTCAATATCAACGTCACCCAACTGGCTCAACGCCACAAGCTCGCCTCCACTACCTTTACCAACAAGGATACTGTGGTGGGAAGCGGCACTCTGGATATCTCGGTGGGCAGTGGCAGCTTCAGTCTCACCATCGACAGCAGTAACAACACCCTGGCGGGCATTCGAGATGCGATCAATCAGGCCAGTGATAATCCAGGGGTGGCCGCCACCATTCTCAACGAGAGTGGTGGCAGCCGCCTGATCCTGACTTCGAATGACAGCGGTGCGTCGAATGCCGTTGAGGTGGTGGTCTCGGGGGATGCAGGGCTTTCCCAACTCCATTACGAGGCGGCAGGTACGCAGAACCTGACTCAGGTGGCGGCTGCTCAAGATGCCCAATTGACCGTCGATACCTTTAGTGTGACCAGTAGTTCGAATACGATCAGTGATGCGATTCAGGGTGTGACCCTTAATCTTAAAACAACTGGTAGTGGCACGGTCGATTTCAGCAGAGATGATGACGCTATTGCCGAGTCAGTGGATGCATTTGCTACCGCCTTCAACAATCTGCGCAATACCATCGATAGCCTTTATGATGGGCAGTTGGCGGGAGACAGCACCCTGCTGACCATGGAAAGCCTGATGCTTGGCATAGTCAATAGTGGTGCCTCGATTACTGGTGGCAGCTACACCCATATGACAGAAGTGGGGCTCTCCATCGGCAAGGATGGCCGGATGAGTCTTGATAAGAGCGCATTGAGCAAGGCGATGGATTCCGATTTCAGCGGGGTCAGCAGGTTGTTCGCGGACAGTGATCAGGGATTTGCCAAACGCTTGGGTGATCTCGCCCACGATCTGCTGACTGCTGATGGTATGGTGGATGCGCGTGAGGATGGACTGGCTGCCCGCATTGATACCCTGCAGGATCGACAGAATCAGCTTGAATATCGTCTCGATCTGACTGAACGACGCTATCGGGCCCAGTTCGCCGCGCTCGACTCGTTAATGGGGCAGTTGCAAACTACCAGCAGTTTTCTTTCGCAACAGTTCTCATCCTAAATATAAATGAGATGGTTGAAGGAGATGAGAGCCTGACTGGTATGGGATGGAAACAAAGAGACTCTTCCTAGAGGGAAAGAGCGCTGCAGAGAGCGGTGATCCAGACAAGAATGAGAAACAGTCGTGAGGCATAATTACCCATGAGCCATTTAAAAAAGCGTGGAATATCCCAGTATGGACAGGTGGCAACCAGCTCAGAGGTTGCCTACGCTAGTCCGCACCGGCTCGTCCAGATGTTGATGGAGGGTGCGCTGGACAAGATGGCGGCGGCGAAGGGGTTCATACAGCGCAAGGATATGGGGCAGAAGAGCCGGCATATCAGTTGGGCGTTGTCTATCATCAACGGCCTGCGCGGCGCACTCGATTTAGAGAGTGGTGGTGATATTGCCCGCAACCTTGATGACCTCTACGAATATATGGGGCGTCGCCTGATGGCGGCCAACAGCAGCAACGATCCGGAAATCCTCGATGAGGTCGCCTCGCTGCTGACCGAGATCAAGCTTGCCTGGGATGCATTGCCGGATGAGGTCAAACAGCTGCCACAGGAGAAGATCTCTCCTGCAGTGGGTGCCTAGATGGTTGTGAAAGATGACCTCCTGGAGCAGGTTCTGCTGCTGACCCGCCAGATGCGTGAACAGGCACAACAGGCTGCCTGGGAGGAGGCGGAGCGGACGGAGGTGCAGCGCAGCCGTCTGATCGCTGAGTGTTTTGATGGTGAAGAGGAGTTTGGTGACCAGATGCTGGCTGCCAACAAGGTTCAGGAGATCATCAGGCTCGATACGGAGATCATGGCGATAGGCGACCGTTCCAGGGATGAGATCCGCACCCAGTTGAATCGTCTGCAGCAGGGCCGGCAGGTGGCAAAGGCCTACCGCCGTTTCAGCCGCTGACCTGGACGAAAATCAGGCAAGCACCAGCTCAATTACCGCCTTGCTGCCGAAATAGGCCAGCATCAAAACCACGAATCCACTCAGGGTCCAGATCAATGCCTTCTGGCCTCGCCAGCCAAAACGGTATCGTCCCCACAGCAACATCCAAACACGATCCATGCGGTGATCGACAGCACCGTCTTATGCACCAGTCTCTGCGCGAACATGTCGTCAAGAAACAGAAAACCGGAGCCCAGCGCCAGCGTCAGCAGGAAAAAACCGGCGCCGATCATCTCGAATAGCAGGCTCTCCATGGTCTGCAGGGGGGGCAGGGCGCGGATAAAGCCGCCGGGGTGACGATGGTGGAGCTGGTGGTCCTGGATCGCCAGCAGAATAGATTGGACGCTGGCGAGGGTGAACAGGCTGTAGGCCAGCATCGAGACCAGCACATGGACAGTTAAACCGAGGGAAGCGTTTTCGTTCAGCAGGTGAACCGAGCTGAAACGGGTCTCTAGGAGGATCGCCAGGGCCGCCATCGGCAGCAGAACTATACCCAGATTCTCAACCGGCTTGCTCAGGGCAGAGAGCAGCAGCAGCAAGGTGATGGTCCAGGCGATTAGCGAGAAGGCATTAAAAAAGCCCAAATTGACGCCCGTGCCGCTTACCAGATTACTCCAGAGCAACAACGCATGCAGGACCACCCCAGCAAAGCCAATAGCCAGTCCAGCTGAACGGGGCAGCAGCCTGACGCTGCGGCTGCTGAATAGCCGCACGCCAAAGATCAATCCGGATAGCAGATAGGCCGTGATGGTAAATGATGTCAGCAAAACGGCTGGATTCCCTGTTGCGGTGGTTCGATAACTGAGGTGTCGCGATAATCGCATATAAGGCGTGTTTGATGGAAGGCCGACTAACAGCCCGCTAGGGGGCCAAACTCAACTGTTATATACTGTGCCGGTTTTGATCTTACGCCCGTGGGGCCTGCTTGGTGGAACGCTCATGTTTGAAAGTTTGACACAACGGCTTGGAAAGGTGCTCGACAACCTGCGGGGGCAGGGGCGCCTTTCGGAACAGAAATCAAAGATACCATGCGTGAGGTGCGCATGGCGCTGCTGGAAGCGGATGTAGCGTTACCGGTGGTGCGTGCCTTCGTCGATGAGGTGAAGGCCAAGGCGATGGGTGAGGAGGTGATGAAGAGCCTCACCCCCGGCCAGACCCTGATCAAGATCGTCAACGACGAACTGGTGCGGGTGATGGGGGAGGCGAACGAATCCCTCGACCTGGCCGCCCAGCCCCCCGCGGTGATCCTGATGGCCGGTCTGCAGGGTTCGGGTAAGACCACCAGCGTTGCCAAACTTGCGCGCTGGCTGCAGCAGAACGGTAAGAAGAAGGTGATGGTGGTGAGTTGCGACGTCTACCGTCCCGCCGCCATCAAACAGTTGCAGACCCTGGCCAAAGATGTCGGCGCCGAGTTCATCCCCAGCTCCGCCGATCAGAAGCCGGTGAAGATCGCCAAGATGGCGCTGGCTGAGGCGAAGAAGGCCTATGCTGACGTGCTGCTGGTGGATACCGCCGGACGTCTGCATGTGGATGACGAAATGATGGCGGAGATCAAGCAGCTGCACGCCTGCGTTGATCCGGTCGAGACCCTGTTCGTGGTCGACTCCATGACCGGTCAGGATGCGGCCAATACCGCCAAAGCCTTCGATGAAGCATTGCCGCTGACCGGCGTGATCCTCACCAAAACCGACGGTGATGCGCGTGGCGGTGCCGCGCTCTCGATCCGCCATATCACCGGCAAGCCGATCAAGTTCCTCGGTGTGGGCGAGAAGGTCGACGCGCTGGAACCGTTTCATCCCGACCGGGTTGCCTCGCGCATTCTCGGTATGGGCGATGTGCTTAGCCTGGTGGAGGAGGTCAGCCGCCAAGTCGATCAGGAGAAGGCGGCCAAGCTGGCGCAAAAGCTGCAGAAGGGAAAGGGTTTTGACCTGGATGACTTCCGCGAACAGATGCTACAGATGAGCAAGATGGGTGGAATGAGCAGTCTGATCGATAAGCTGCCGGGCATGGGCAACCTGCCGGACAAGGTCAAGAACCAGGTCAACGATAAAGAGATCGGGCGGCTGATTGCCATCGTCAACTCCATGACCCCGAAAGAGCGCCGCTTCCCTGCGATTATCAAGGGTTCGCGCAAGCGCCGATCGCCAATGGTTCCGGCACCCAGGTGCAGGATGTGAACCGGCTGCTCAAGCAGTTTACGCAGATGCAGAAGATGATGAAAAAGATGAAGGGCGGTGGCATGGAGAAGATGTTGCGAAGGATGGGGGGACGTCTG
>NZ_AFOC01000148.1:0-5239 GCF_000224455.1 endosymbiont of Riftia pachyptila (vent Ph05) | reverse complement strand
CTGTAATGGTGGAATCTTGATACATTTGGGCAGACTTGGCTTTTGACCGTGTGGGAGCTGCCTTTTCTACATATTTCCCAGGTTGGAAGCAGAAGCCACCGTTTTCCCATTGATAACGCCCACCGATCAGGTTCACCAACTCTGGAATAATTGCGTTAAAGCGCGGATCGAGGTTTATTTTATCTTCTGCCTCCTCGTGCCCTGGTCGCATCAGTGCATCGGCAAGATCCACGTACCCATCATCAAAGATTAGTTCGACCGTTTTCTGATCATGAGATTTGTTAGTCATCCCTTTAACTAGCGAGAGGACTTCCTTGGTGGGCATAAAAACCGCCTCGGCCTGATACTGCTCGTAGTTGGTGCGATCCTGGATGGCAAGTGCCTTGGAGTTTTTGAAAAATGTAGCGGCGATCTTCTGCCCTTGAGAGAACCGGGCAGACAGATAAGCCTGATCGGTCGCGCCCTGGCGATGCATCTTGCCGAGCTTATCGTCGAGAGGCATGAAGAGGCGGAGCAATTTGGCTGTCAGTGCCGCTTCGAGCGCATCGTCGCTGGTATCGGGCTTGTTCTTGAACAGTGGCGCACCGGCGCACAGTCCATAAGCGGCCTTGAGCAGATGGGTTTTGCCGGTGCCGTTCTCACCAATGATCACGTTGACTTTGGGCGAGAGATCCAGCGTAAGGCCAGTGAAGGCCGTGAAATTCTTCAGTTCAAGTCGCTCGATCATATTTGAACCCTTTTCCCTTTGCGGATTTCTGCCAGCAGCGCCTCGCGCATCGATTCCAAATACCGTTCTACATCTGCTTCATCCGCCAACCAAGCTTTGTCGTACGAAATCCGTACTTGTTTGGAATGGATATATTCAATCTTTGTCTCGTTGACTTGTTCCGATTTACCACTGCTCGAATCGCCCTCATCGTCTGAGGCAACTGGCTTGGGCGTAGCCATTTCAATCATCTTGGCCAACAGCTTCTGATAGCCTTGATCTTCGAAATACCGGAGCCTGTCGTTTATTACAGCAATAAGGTGCTGTCGTTCTATGTCTTGAGCAAGTTCATGGTAAGGCTTATCCAACTCAGCTTGCCGTGGCTCAGGGAGTTTCTGGTATTCATCCATCCCCTGCATGCGAGACTGCATTGTGCGCAGAGTTTCTACCGAGCTAGTACGTGCCTGCTGTACCGCGATATCAACCTTCTCTTTCAACGAATCCAGATGAGTTTTAACCTGCTGCATGCGATTACCCTTGAAGCATCCAGGATCGGTCAGGCTGGTGACCACTTGAGCGGCTTCATTGCCTTCGATGTAGGCGAAGTTGGGCTCCTGGGTTTGTACAAACTGGCGGGCGTTATCGAAGATGCCTTTTTGAGGCCCGTTCATGAACTTGCGGATCGGATCGATCACGCCTTCCTTCATGTCGAGGAGGGCGTCTTCTTGACGAACGAGCTCGGTTAGATACCAGGTATAGGGTTTGCCGGTGAGCTCCTTGAGTTTCTCGAGCACCGGAGAGAGAGCGGTCAGAAACGGGTACTGGCCTGCTTGGGACACCAGTGGCGTGAGCTGGTGCACCAACTCCTGGAGTGCGGTGCCGGTTTCCTTGCCAAGCGCTTTTGCCTCACTGGCTCGCGGTGGAGCGTCGAAGAAATCTTCATAAAACTCTTTCAGAGCACGTACCTGCGACGCGGTAAATTCAACCTGGGGCTCCAGCACCACATTGCCATGGCCATGGGTGTTGCGCAGCGCACGCTCCAGCTCGTCATCTTCCAGAAGATTGCCATCGACTCGCACTTCCACCTTGCCCCTGGCGCACAGGTTGGCCAGCGTGCAAAGCACGGCTGCGTAATACCAGCCGTAGGGTTTGCGCTCGAACTTTTCCAGCAGGTTCTTCAGCGTGGTGCGAACACCACCCCGGTTGTTGCTTTGAATGAAGGCCAGCAGCTCCTGTTCGGATTCGGCCAGCGAGGTGGCATCGTTACCGAACAGCCCCTGCTGCGAAGCTTTAAGGCATTTGGCGATGTCGTTCTCGGTATAGGTGATACCACGAAGCATCCGCAGATTCGGGTACGCACGGGAAATGAGTTCATGGAAGCCACGCAGCACTCGGGTTTGCGCATCTTCAGTACCGATTTCGATATCGCTGCCCGCCACAAACAGATTGGCCTTACCTAAGAGAAGCTGAACGCGTTGCTGGATCTCGGCATAGCGTTCCCGGTTCTGGAATCCTTTGTCGGTCAGAATGCGTTTGACCGCCTCCTGCTGTGTGATCGAGATGTTTTGACGGATGTATTTCTCGGTCCGTTTGTACATGAGGATGTCGCGAACCAGACGTTCATCCGAAGGCATCAAAACCAGCAGATCATCCCGGCCCATGCTCTGCATCCGCAGGATGGATTCGCTTTCAGCGTTTTCATGGAACGGGCTGATGACGTGGATGGCCAGCTCATATTCTCGCCCATGCAAGCGATCATCGAGCTTCCTGGAGAAGGGATAGTCCTGGCCGTTTTCGTCGTAACGGATCTTCCGATGTTTGATAACGTGGTCGAAGACAATCTTCTCGAGCTCTGCGGCAACATCGGACGACTCAACTTCGGTATTCTTAATCTCCTGTTCGACGTCTTTTTCCTCGTCGGTCAGGTACTCATAGAACTCGCCATTGCGCTGCACATAGGTCTGTTGTTCAAGAAGGTTGAGTGCTTCCTCGACCTGTTTTCTAAGCGCAGGCAGGTCCTGATTGAAGCCGTCCAGCATGAGAACACACAGGTTTCGAACGGTCGGCTTGAACTCCTTGATGTATTTGACAAGGAAGAGCGTCTTCAGCAGGCGAATGGCAAAGGGGCAGTCAAGATGGTTTTCCGCCTGGATGATTGCCCGCTGGATTTGGGATTTCAGTGCTGTGCGTATGCCTTCAAACATCAGATCGAAGGTCGCCAGCTGGCCAATCTCATGGTTTCCGATCTGAATTGCCACCTGCTGGAAAACGCCCAACATGGAACGCTCACCCACCGAGCTGTGCTTTCCCTCAAAGGCGTTATGCTGTGACAGGTCCTGAATTGCAGACTGAAACAGCGCGAACTGGTACGGAATAAAAGGGTAGCTATGAATGAAGTGATCCCGATCCTGAAAGTTCCGGTAGGTTGCCGAGCCATCCGCAAAGTCGAACAAGGTCTTAAAGTTATTGGCTTGCTCGTGGTAAATATCTGACAGCAGGCGGACACCTTCTTCGTTCTTCATCAGCAGCCGTTTTTGGATAACTTCTGCGACGTCGGCACTGGTCAGCTTCATCCGATTGGCAAACCGTGCCTGAATCTTCGAGAAGTCATTTCCTTGCTGCTTGCCCATTTCGCCAACAACCATTCCCATGTCTTCCTGGGCGGTCACGATGACCCATGCGCGGCCCCGGCATTTGGTGGCCAGGCTTTCGGCAATGGTCTGGAGATTGGTCATGAGCTTGACGTTGTCGGCGATGTATTGGCCGACCTCATCGACAAAGAAGTTCAGCCGAAAATCAGGAGATTGCCTCTCGATATAGGCGTGGACCTGCTCGGCGAAATCTTCAATAGAGACCCGGTATTGGCTGCGATATTTGTCAAGTATCCCTAAGGCTTCCGCTTCGTCACCACCCGTTACCTGAGCATAGGCTTTGGCAATATTCTTGGCCTCCAGCAAAGCTTGCTCACGACCTTTTTGCCAGGTTCTGCCCGCCGTGGACTCATACGCGGACTTGAACTGTTCGTAGAGCCCGCGGCTGTCGAGGTCACGCTCGAACTGGGCGATGTGTCCCTGCTTACCGTAGTAGCCGCACATCTCGTCAAAGACTTTTACGAAGACGGCCAGCAGCGCGTCGATTTGGGTCTTGCTGATAACGTCCGCTTTCTGGTCAATGTTGAACAGAATACTTTTTGACGGGATGCCAACCGCTCGCTTGAGGTCACCGCGCAAGATTTCGTTGTCGCCGCATTTGGGAAGAAACAGATCAAGAGCAGAGGCACCGTCGATTCGCCGGTTTTCCAACAGTAGAGCAAGCATCTTCAAAAGGTGGGATTTACCCGACCCGAAAAATCCGGATATCCAGACACCATTGGCTCCTTCATAATTGTTGTAGGCATCCAGGAAGGACTCGAGCCGCTTCTCAACTTCGTTGGTCAGCACATATTCTTCAATTTCAACGCGAAGGCTTGCCTCATCGTCGGCTTTGATTACCCCTTCAATTGGGCGATCAACCGGCTTGTTGAAAATCGTTTTGAAAGTCATCTCGTTTCCCTTGTTTATGCTTCGCAGTGAAAGATGTTGAACGCCCGGTAATACTTGTCGTTGGGGCGTTTGCATGACGGCGCAAAGAGATCCAGTGATGCTCCGGACTCCAGCGAGTGGGTATAGGCTCCCGGGAAAAACATGACCGTCGGCTTATCTTTCGCCGTGCTCTGTAAGTTGTTCAGAACATTGTGCGAGCGGATGTAGGGGAATACCTCGCCGACCCCGGAAAGAAACAGCACATCGAAATCCGTGCTTGCCAGTTTGGTGGCTATGGCTGGCACAAGATGGGTCTCCGGGTCCAATACCCCTTGCAACAATTCTTTGAGCTGTTCCTTGGAGACGGATTCTTCCATCTCGAGGATCTGGTTCCAGATGTCACGCTCTTTCAGTATTTCAATGGAGAGGTCATAAAGGTTAATTTCTAGAATCCGCACACCAGCCTGTTCAAGGCGGTTAACCAACTGACGCTGGAGCCGCTCCATCTCGACTGCCTCTTCAGGCCTAAAAGGACAAATGAAAAACGGCACCTCGTTGCCAAGACCCTGCTTTTTGAGAAAACGCTGGCCGGAGATCACAGCGAAAAGATGCTGAAATCTGTCCTGCATTGGCATTCTGGAAATATCTGCTTTCATTACGCCATCCCCTTCAAATCCGATTCAAATGCAGGGAAGTACAAAACATCTCGGCGGTTTCCATGAGATATCACGTCTATCAGCCTTGGGCTGAGCATGGCGGCATTGATCGTGTTGTTTGCGGTTAACAGGTCCGCTTCGCGGAGCATCTTGAAAAGCACCTGTCGCAATTTGTTTCTTGTTACTGGCCGGACTTCATCAAGCTCCGAATGCCACTCAGATTTTTTGTTAAAAAACACATCAAAATCTTCGTAATTAAGATCGTTCTTCAAACTGATATATCGTTCCCGAAAAACTTCGACTGCAAAATCTGCAATGAACTTGTAGCGTCGGCAAATAGCCATCCACAGGAGATA
>NZ_AFOC01000149.1:0-5160 GCF_000224455.1 endosymbiont of Riftia pachyptila (vent Ph05) | reverse complement strand
TCGGCGTGTTCCTGCTCTGCCGCCTGATCCATCTCCTTATCATTCAGATAGGCGGATGGATCAACCGCGAACTTCTTCTCGCAGTGTTCACTGCAGAAACGATATTCGACACCCTCAAAATGGAATCGATATTCGCTTTCCGCTGAGACATCCATACCACAGACCGGATCAGTATCCGGGGAGGGCTTCAGATAGTGTTCTGGCTGAGCACGAAACTTGTCGAGACATGAACCGCTACAGAACCCATATTCGATATGGTTATATATGTAGCGGTGAGGGCTCTCGGGATTGACATCCATGCCACAGACCGGATCGACACCGTTCCAGGTTTCAAGTTTCTTTGCTGGATGTCCCATGGTTGTCTCCTTAGCTATCTGCGTGACAGGGTTTTTTATCTTCGTTGCTTTCGATCGACTCGATGAGATGGCACACGCTGTTGCCATCGGGAATCCCGTTTGGCATCAGCTTCCACTGTTCCAGTGCCTGTTCCATGCGAGCCTGCAGTTTCATCATCTCCTCGATCTTGACCCGGTTCTCCTGAATACGATGCTGGATGATCTTTCGCACATCGTCACAAGGCGACTCACCCATATCCCCATGCCGGGTGATCTGTTTGATCTCATTCAGGGTAAAGCCAAGATGCTTGGCCATGCGGATAAAACGGATCCGAGTTGCATCGTGTGACGTAAAGAGGCGGTAACCATTCTCCTGCTGTCCGGCAGGCTGGATCAGACCGATACGCACGTAGTAGCGAACCACATGGGCCGGTGCATCGCTCTGTATCGCAAGTTCATGAACTGTGAGCATCGATCTGTTCCTCCTGCCAGCCGACTGTTTGCTATTTCTTCTGCAACTCAACCAACTGTTTCAGCAGTGCCTCTATGTTGGCCATGTGCGTTTCCATTTTCTTCATATGCTCCTGCATCATGGCCTGCTTCTCCTGCATCATCTTCATCATGGGCATACTGTCCTTACCGCCCCCCATCATCGGCATGTTGCCCTGGCCCTTCATCCCGGCCATTCCACCCTGTTGGCCACTCATCATCGGCATCTGTCCACTGGACATGGGCATTCCGGAAGACGGATTTGCCGCACCTTCAGCGTAATGCTCGGAATCGGCAATCGCTGCAAAAGAAACGGAAGCCAGAAAAACGGCCATGCTCATGGTTTTCGTTATCGCCATCATCTCTGCCTCTCTATTTGGAATAATCTCGCTGTAATCAGCTGGTATACTTATCGTACAACCTGCGTGTTACACACAGGTCAAGGGTCTTTTGGTACGATCAGTCAATCGTGCTTCCACCCATCGCCTGGCGCACACGAAGAAGTCTGGAACGCACCTCTTTCGCCAGCTCAGCAATATCGTCCCGATCGACCAGATTCAAGACCGCCTCCGGATCCATGAATGCAACGGTGATCGTTCCATCCTCCTCTCCTCGTATCACCACATTGCACGGCAGCAGGAGTCCGATATCGGGCTCTGCATCAATGGCCTGGTTGGCAAGGGGCGGGTTGCAGGCACCAAGAATCTTGTAGGGCCTCTTCTCCAGACCCAGTTTTTTCTTCAGCGTGGCCTGCACATCAATCTCGGTCAGAATGCCGAATCCCTCATCCTTCAACGCACCGATTAACTTCTGTTCGATCTCGTCCAGGTTCCCCGTCAGTCGGGTTGAAAAGCTGTACATCTCTTCTATTCCTCTATTTGTTAATGAAAACCTATAGCGTTCTCAAGAAATGGATGATCTTCCATCGATCCTCGATGCCAAGTGTCTCCTTGAATGCCGGCATGGCGGTATTGAATCGCTTGCCGCCTTCACTGATGGTCCAGATGAGATAGTTGTCCCGGGCCATCATGCGCATTTGCATAAAATGGTTGAATTGGCTGGTCGCGGTGAAAGCGGCTTGCCTGCCGGGCCATCGCCATAACCCTGCTTGCCGTGGCAGGCAGCGCAGTTGGCCTGATAGAGCTGCTCGCCCTCAGCTATGACCGCATCTGAGGCAGGCAATGAATTGCGCATATCTCTGTAGGGTTCAGGAACACCCACCCGCATACCCTGATGATGCCTGGCCACGCTATGGTTCATCATCATGCCGCCAGCCAGAGTGACACCAGTCACCAACAGCAACGCCAACGCACCCAATCCAAATTGGCCTGCTCGTTTATTCATAACGGCTTCCTTTAGACACAGAATCTCACTGCACGGTGATCGTGATCTTGCCGGAAATCAGTGGTGGATCCTGGGGTTCATGTTGCTCATCACCCAGTAACAACTGAAGCGTGTGTCTACCGGGGGGGAGTTCCAGCAGGGTTTCGGTCTCTCCCTGATCGAAATGGATGTGGTGTGCATCACTTGGGATGGCCTCATCCATATCCGGTGTTTGATCCAGGTCCACCAGAAGGTGGTGATGGCCTGCAGTATGCCGCCGCTTGCCGGTGGTCCCGGCAGGGGTAATACCGAAACCCTCGATCCCAAATTTCACTTTGAATGGACTTTTTACCACTGCTCCATCCGCAAGGCCGATGAAATAGACCCTTGCCTGTTCTGATGGCGAGTGCGCCATCACGATGGTTGTCCCCAGCAGCAGTGCCATTATCAGAACGGGTGTGATAACTGAAACAAGACGCTTCTTAATCATCTCTATCTCCTACTGATTGCGCCTGGCATACACGGTGGTTTTTCCGTTTGCCTGGAAGGTCACAACGTCATAAGGATCTTCCCTCGGCCCTTCCATCCCTGGCGAACCCATGGGCATGCCGGGCACAGCCAGGCCTTTGATAGATGGTTTTTCTTTCAATAGGCGGGCAATCACATCGGCAGGCACGTGCCCCTCAATGACATACTCACCCACTTTGGCGGTATGGCAGGACTGCAGATGACGCGGCACGCCCAGCTCTGCTTTCACCGGATTCATGTTGCGCTGGTTGTGTACTTCCACCGTATAACCGTTCTCTTTCAGATGACTGACCCAACCCTTGCAACAGCCGCAGGTCGGGCTTTTATAGACAACTACATCGGCCGCTTTAGCCGGTTGTTGAGTGAGTAATACGCCTCCCGTAACCAGCGTGATTCCGGCCAGCAACCAAGCAGCGAGCTTTGCGTAAGCAGGTGTTTTCTTTGACTTCACGATTCTCTCCTTTGTCATAATCTTTCTCCTTAGCCCCCATTGATTGGCCGTATGGATTTACTGGCCTGAGCATTCCGCTCATACCACACACGGTAGATCTCATCGGACCAGTGGGTCTGCACCCAGGCCAGAATGTCGTCGATCTGCTGATTGTTCAGTTTGTCGGCAAAGCCCGGCATGGTCCCGCCAAGAGGAATACCTCCCCGTTGCACGGTTCGATGCAAAACGGATAACGGGTGGTGCCAGGTGTGTGCAGTACCGTTTAATGGCGGCGGAGGATACTTGCCCTCAGCATCGGGTTCTTTCCAGTTCGGTGTACCTGAGGCATCCGACTTATGACAGCTGGCACAATTTGTCTGGAACAGTACATTGCCTCTTGCAACCTGCTCTTGGTTGTACCAACGCTGGACGGACGGAGACACCGGTGGCGATGCGACTTGTTTATCGACGCTGGCCGTCGCGTTTTGCTGGTCACTGCAACCGGCGAGCCCAATCAGGCTGGACAGCAACAGCACACCCAATAATCGTTTCTTCATGTTTCAGACTCCTTCGGTTTCATCCCACCGGCCCTTCCTCTGGGCCGGTGAAAAGTGTTGTTGAAAGATCAGAACCAGGCCCGAATACCAGCAACGAACTGAACATCGCTGGTGTCCTCACCCTCGTCTCTGGCGAAGTCGGCGGTCTGGCCGAATTTATTCGTCCAGTTGACGCCAATATAGGGTGCAAACTCGCGCCGTACCTCGTAGCGCAACCGCAGTCCCAACTCCATGTCGGAGAGACCGGAGCCAATGCCGACCGCTGCGTCGTCCTTGCTGTAGAGATTCATCGCGATCTCGGGGGACAGGATCAGTTTTTGCGTGAACATATACTCATATTCCGCATCCAGTCGGGCACCGATCTGCCCCGATTCACCAATGAACACTCCCGTATCCACCTCGAACAGATAAGGCGCCAGGCCTTTGAATCCGAAGGCCAGAAAGTCACGGTCCGGTTCCGGTTTAATATCCCGACGCCAGCCAACCTGGAGATCCCAGAAGGGTGCGATGGCACGGCTGTAGAGAAATTGCACTTCAGCCTCTTCCGTTTTGCCATCCACCCGTTCCACATCGGTCTTGAACCAGAACTTGTTGAGGTCGTATCCGACCCAGGCATCCGCTTCCAGTACCAGTGGATTGGGGCCATCTGTACTCCTGATCTCCAGCTTGTCGATCATCACCTTGTAGAGCAGCGGATCATCTGCCCCGCCGGCAAAGACGGGGGCGGATAGTCCGATCGCCATCAAAGCAGCTACTGTCTTTTTCATAATCTTTGCCTCCTCAACTGACGATGACGGTGCGGAACATGCCGAGCATGTGGTAGAGCAGATGGCAGTGGTAGGCCCAGCCACCCTCCGCGTCCACGGTGACCCGGTAGCTAATCCGGGAGCCAGGCTGCACAATCACGGTGTGCTTGCGCGGGATGAAGTTGTTGTCGCCGGTCTCCAGATCACTCCACATTCCGTGCAGATGCATCGGGTGATTCATCATGGTGTCGTTGACGAAGGTGATACGCAGGCGTTCACCCAGCTTCCAGCGCAGGGGTTCGGCATCGCTGTGTTTGACGCCGTTGATCGACCACATGTAACGCCCCATGTTGCCGGTCAGATGGAGTTCGATCTCCCGGTCCGGCTCACGGTGATCGTGGGTGGTGCGCAGGTTGCGCAGATCAGCGTAGGTGAGAACACGACGGCCGTTATTACGCAGACCGACACCGGGATCATCCAGCCGGTACTGAGGCACATCAGCGCGCATGTCTACATGGGGGCCGTATTCGGTTGCAGCATGATGGACGGGGCCTGCGGTAAAGTCCGATGGATTGGGCTTCATTGCCGGCTTCGCTGACGGTGCTTGAGCCAACTGCATGCCGCCCATATCCATGCCGGCCATCTGGTGCTGGCTATGGTCCATGCCTGACATCATCTTCCCATCCGGCATCTGATGCTGGCTGTGGTCCATACCCGACATCATCTTCCCATCCGGCATCTGGTGCTGACTG
>NZ_AFOC01000150.1:0-5139 GCF_000224455.1 endosymbiont of Riftia pachyptila (vent Ph05) | reverse complement strand
GTGACGAGTTCCACAACTGCTGGAGCGGCGACTGCCAGAGCGATGCAGCTGAACTGCGCTCGCAGATCGAGGCGATCGCCGCCCAAGTGGCACCGACCCCGGTCGATCCGGCGCTGGTGCTGAGCAAGGCGCTACAACTGGGCGACGGTGTGATCGCCAGCGGTGGCAGCCGTTATGAGTCAAACCAGATCGCCCTCTACGAATTCAAGATCGGTGAGGGGACGACAGTCTATGACACCAGCGGTGTCGAACCGGCGCTCAACCTCACTCTCAGTGGTGATGTCAGCTGGGTCAGTGGCTGGGGGCTGAACTTTGCCGGCGGCAAGGTGCAGGGTTCTACCAGCGCCAGCCGCAAGCTAATCGAATTGATCCAGGCCACCGGCGAGTACTCCATCGAGGCCTGGGTGGTGCCAGCCAACGTCACCCAGGAGGGGCCGGCGCGCATTGTCAGTTATTCCGGCGGCGTCGACACACGCAATTTCACCCTGGGCCAGACCCGCTACAACTATGACTTCCTGCAGCGCACCGAGCAGACCGAGGCGGACGGCGAGCCGGGCCTCTCCACCGCCGATGCGGATGAGCGGCTACAGGCCGCCGAGCAGCATATCGTATCAGCTTTGACCCGATCAATGGCCGGCGTATCTACGTCAACGGCCAGTTCACCGGGGATCTTGATCCGCTGCCCGGCGGTAGCCTGATCGACTGGGATGACAGCTTTGCCCTGGTGCTCGGCAACGAGGTCTCCGGCGATCGCCCCTGGCTCGGCAAGCTGAGGCTGCTGGCGATCCACAACCGCGCACTCACTCCGGAACAGATCGCCCGCAACCAGGCCGCCGGGGTTGGCGAGAAGTTCTTCCTGCTGTTCAGCATCAGTGAGCTGGTCGGGCTGCCGCAGAGCTACATCCTGTTTGAGGTGAGCCAGTTCGACAGCTACAGCTATCTGTTCAACCAGCCGCGCTTCATCAGCCTGGATGCGACGGTGCAGCCGAGCAACAGCCCTCTGGCCGGCATGCGTATCGGCATCAACGGCCACGAAGCGGTGGTGGGGCAGGTCTACAGCAATCTCGACCTGCGCCTCGGCGGGTCCGCCTACTCGCCTGAACAGGGGCAGCTGCTATCGCCGCTGGGCACCATCATCGCCAGTGAGCGGGGTGTGGCGGGGGATGAATTCTTCCTCAGCTTCGAGCGCCTCGGCAGTCACAGCCATGTGTTTACCGAGCCGATGCCGCTGGCTCCGCCACCGCCCGTCGATGGTGAGCCGCAGTCGGTGATCGGCCTGCGCACCTTCGATGAGATCAACGCCAGCATGGCGGAGCTGACCGGCGTCAGCCCGAGTCAGTCGGAGGTGCGTGCCACCTTTGACAGCGTCAAGCAGCAGTTGCCGGCGGTGGAGAAGATCGGCGGTTTCCTCTCCGCCCATCAGGTGGCGGTGTCGCAGCTGGCGATCGAATATTGCAACGCACTGGTGGAGGACCAAGCCCTGCGCAGCAGCTACTTCCCTGGTTTCCCCTTCGACAGCGAGCCCCAGAGCGCCTTCGCCGGTGACCGGGCGTTGATGCTTGATCCGCTACTGAGCCGGATGCTCGGTGGCGGTCTGGCCGATCAGCCCGCCGAAGCGGAGGCCCGTGCCGAACTGAATCAGCTCACCGATCGGTTGACTGCCTGCGGTGTCAGCTGTGAGGCGGGGCGCACCGCCACGGTGGTCAAGGCCAACTGCGCGGCACTGCTCGGCAGTGCGGTGATGCTGCTGCAATAACCCGGACACAATGATGAAACGACGACTCAGGAACCTCTCCCCGGATGCGCCGCTGCTCTACCCGGACCACCCTCGCCCGATCAGCCGGCGTGACTTCATTCGCCAGGGGCTGGCTGCCGGGCTGGGGGCGGTGACCGCGCCGGGCCTGTTTGGCCTGTTTGCCAATCCGCGCCAGGCCAGTGCTGCTCTCTCCAGCGATCTGCAGGCGCTCAAGCAATCCTGTGGTATTGCGGTGCAGGGGGCCGGCAAGATCCCCTTCATCTGTTTCGACCTGGCTGGCGGCGCGAATATCGCCGGTTCCAATGTGCTGGTGGGCCGTCAGGGTGGTCAGCGCGACTTTCTCACCACCGCCGGCTACAGTCGTCTCGGCCTGCCCGGTGACATGATCCCGCCGCTGAGCAATCCCGATACTGGCTTCAGTGACTTCATCAACAGCGACCTGGGGCTCGCCTTCCACAGCGACAGCGCCTTTCTGCGCGGTATTCTGGAGCGGGTTTCGCCCGGTACCGCCGCCAGTATCAACGGCGCGGTGATCCCGGCGCGCTCCGACAACGACACCGGCAACAACCCCCACAATCCGATGTACGGCATCAACCGCGCCGGTGCCGACGGCGAGCTGCTGACCCTGATCGGCTCGCGCAACTCCGAGTCGGGCGGCAATTCGGTGGCGCCGCCGGCGCTGATCGATCCCGCGCTGCGTCCCACCAAGGTTGATCGCCCCAGCGATGTCACCGGTTTGGTCGATACTGGCAAGCTGGTGGGGCTGCTTAGCCAGGATGATGCGGTGGCGGTGATGGAGTCGATCCAGCGCATCAGCGAGATGCGACTCGGCCGGGTCGATACCCAGGTCAGCAGCGATGCTGTGCTCAAAGAGCTGGTGCGCTGCGGCTATGTGAAGAGCGCCGACCTGGTGGACCGTTACGGTGATCCGGCAGCGCTCAACCCCTCCATCGACCCCGATATCGTCGGGCCGATCTTCAGCCAGGCCGAATATGACGACGAGGCTGAGTTTCGCAAGACCGCCGCGGTGATGAAGCTGGTGCTCAACGGCTATGCCGGGGCTGGCACCATCACCATGGGCGGCTTTGACTACCACACCGGCAACCGGGCGGTGGGTGAGATCCGTGACCTGCGCGCCGGGCGTTGCATGGGGGCCTGCCTCGAGTATGCCGCGCGGCTCGGTGTACCGCTGATGCTCTACTGCTTCAGCGATGGCTCGGTGGCCAGCAACGGCAGTCTCGACAACTCGGCAGAGGGGCGTGGCAAGGGCGTCTGGACTGGCGACAACTCCTCCACCGCCGCCTCCTTTTTTCTCGTCTACAACCCGGCAGGGCGTCCGGCACTGCTCGGCGCCAGCCCGGAACAGCAGGCGCAGCATCAGCAGATTGGCTTCTTCCGCGGCGATGGCTCGGTGGAAACCGCCTCCGCCCCGGCGGCCAACAACGTCAACCTGCTGGTAGAGACGGTGGTGCTCAACTACATGGCGCTGCACGGTGAGCAGGGCCGCTTCGGCGGACTGTTCCCCGGTCACGGCCTGGGCAATGCGGCACTGCTCGACCGGCTCACCGCCTTTCAACCCATCGTCAGCGGGACCCTCTGATATGCCGATGCTCTACCGACTGCTGTTGGCGGTGATGCCGCTAATTTTGTTCCTTGCCATTTCGAAGTCAATCTCAGGCCGCAGAGCCGGCTGATCTGCAGGGGGAGGTGCGGGCGCTGAAGAAGGCGGTGCTGGCGCTCAATCGGGATCTCTTCCTGCTGGAAGAGGAGCTGCTGTTCCCCGGCCACACTCAGGTCTCGGTGTTCCTCTCCCTCGATCTCGGCGATTACTTCAGTCTCGACTCGGTGCAGCTGAAGATTGACGACAAGGAGCTGGCCAACCACCTCTACACCAAGCGGGAGCTGGCGGCGCTGCGCCGCGGTGGGGTGCAGCGGCTGTTCCTTGGCAACCTGAAGAGCGGTGAGCATGAACTGGTCGCCTTCTTCACCGGTGTTGGCCCCTCCGGCCGCGACTATCGCCGCGCCACCAGCCTCAAGTTCAGCAAGGGGATCAGTCCCAAGCTGCTGGAGCTGCGCATCGTCGATCTGGAAGCAAAACAGCAGCCGGAGTTCAGCGTGCGGGAGTGGGAGTGAGTCGGCCAGCTTTCATCGCGCGACTGGGCGCGCTCTGTTGACGGTAGCGCTGGGAGGCGTCGTACTGGCTGAGTCGGCACCACCCAGCGCCGGGGTGCGCGACCTGCATTATGGGGAAGCGCTGTTTCAGCTCTTCCAACAGCGCAACTTCACTGCCATCACCCATCTGCAGATGGCCCAGGCGCAGGGGCTGATGCAGGCCCAGGGTGATGAGCCGGCGCTGATCCTGGGTGGGCTCTATCTCGCCTATGGTCTGCACGAAGGCGGAGCCGCTGTTTGAACGCCTGTTGGAGCGGGCGGCGAAACCGGTGGTGCGTGACCGGGCCTGGCTGCAGCTGGCACGGCTGCACCAGCAGCAGAGGCGCACAGAGCGGGCGGCTACCGCTTTCGAACAGATTGGCGAGGCCCTGCCCGAGCCGCTGCAGCACCAGCGGCGCGAACTGGCCGGCCTGATTGCGCTGGCGCAGGGTGCCTGGCTTGGCGGCAGCGCAGCTGCAGAGCACAGCTGAGGATGACGATTGGCAGGGTTTTCACCTCTTCAACCGGGCGCTGGCAGAGTTTGGTCAGGGGCGGCAGCAGGCGGGCCGAGCACTGCTCCAACAACTGAGCCAGCTCGATGCCGACGACGAAGAGCACCGTGCCCTGCGCGACCGCGCCAACCTGCTGCTCGGTCTGCTGTTGCTCGAGGCGGGGGAGAACGCCGCCGCCCAAGCGCCGTTGCAGCGGGTGCGATTGCAGGGTATCCACTCCAACCGGGCGCTGTTGGCGCTGGGCTGGGCCGCCTTCCGCCAGCAGCAGTTTGAACAGGCGCTGAGTCCCTGGCAGGCGCTGGCAGCACGCGCTCCGGCGGACCCGGCGGTGCAGCAGGCGCTGCTGCTGATCCCCCAGGCGTTGCAGCAGTTGCAAGCGGAGAGTGAGGCGCTGAAGCGCTACCGTCAGGCGCTCGACAGCTATAAACAGGAGTTGGCTGCGCTGGATCAGGCGCTGCAGGCGGTGGCTGGCGGAGCGCTGCTGCCAACGCTATCGCTATCGACGAGACCAGTTCTGTCGGCGATCTGCCGCCGGCGGCTGACCCGGTGCTGCAGCGCCGTCTGTTCGATCTGCTGGCACAGCACCGTTTCCGCCAAGCCTATCAGGACTATCTTGATCTGGGCTTTCTGCATACCAATCTCAGCCATTGGTCCGCCACCATCGAGAGCTACGATCAGATGCTGGCAGTGCGCCAGAGCGCCTACACTCGACAGCTGCCG
>NZ_AFOC01000151.1:0-5099 GCF_000224455.1 endosymbiont of Riftia pachyptila (vent Ph05) | reverse complement strand
CGCAGCAGATCCCAGAAGGCCGCTTCACTGCCTCTTCCCGTGACATAACCTGAGTCGTATACGGCGTCCATCGCCTGCGCCGGCAATGTCTCGGCATCCAGCCCCTGCTGCCTGGCGATCGCCCTGAGTCCTTCAACGAAGCCCTCCGCGGCGATGACCCCGCCAAAGTCGAACAAGATGGCGCAGATCTGGCTATCCTGTTTCTGTTTCATATTATTTGTTGAGTCCAGTTTAAGCGGGGGTTTGGCTAGGGTATTCATTGGAGATTCGAATACCTTCATGGATACGGGAAGTGCCACACGGGAACACGCAGCCCTTAGTTCATTATAAAGCTGCTGCGGGTTTCGCTGGTAACGGCGTGAGAAGTGAAACGGCACCAGGCGGGATACCCGGGCCTTGGTAGCGATCTCTCCCGCGGCACGGGTGGTCAGATGACCATTCTTCGCCGCATTCTCTGCATCACCCTCGCTGAAGGTGGCCTCACAGAACAGGGTATGAGCATTACGGGCCAGAGCTACCAGTTTTTCCCGGTTTTCTGGCGTATCGGCCAGGTCAGTGGCATACACCAGCTTCTTACCTGGCATCACCAGTATCAGTTCGTCGCCCAGTTCACCCACACTGGCCTCACTACCGTCTGGCAGGTAGACAGGTGCCTTCAGGTTGCCGGCCATGAGCTGCTGCTTCAGCTCAGTAAGCCAGGGTCCGGGCTCCAGTCCCCGTGTTTGCAGCCGATCCTTACGTACGTTGAGGGTCTTCGCCAGTTCCAGGGCATAGGCGAGCACCGGTGTATGGTGGTCCAGTTGCACCGTGCGAACCCGAAACCCCGACTCTTCCAGCAGGACACCGTCTGTTACCTCCACCTCTTCCAGCACCTCTCGCCCCGCTATGCCGGCCTGTAGGCGAACGCGTTTAAGACGTTGTCCGTGGAGTTCCGCCACTTCAAAGGCGGGGCCATTCTTACCGATGCGGTCCCACAGGAAGCTGTTGATGAAACAGACAACATGCTCTATCAGGCCCGGTGGTCCATAGATCCTGCAGGGTGGAAACTCGCCAAGCCGTGAACGCAACAGCCACTGAAAACCACTCAGGTGATCCATATGAGCATGGCTGATGAATACATCGCTCACCTGGTGGGCAACCCGTGCCGACAAACGACTTCCGTCTCCCAGATCAAACAGCATGCTGCGACCCAAATGACGGATGCGCAGATGCAGCAGGGGGTCGCCAAACACACCATTGAGCAGGGTCAGATCAAGCGCTCCGACCCGACCCACAATGCGTGGCCCGCCGCTTTCCTCTCCCAATGTCACCCCCTCTGGTTGGGGCAGATAGGCAATGCGCCCAGCGGCAAAGGATTCCGCCGTCTCCATCAGCCCACTGGTGCTACGGACCGCATCTCGTACCAGTAATGAATCTGCCGTGATGGTTTCCAGTGGCGCCATGACAGTCAGGCTGCCCTCCTCCAGGTGCAGTACCTCGGCCATGGCCTCGGTCCGGTTTTCTTTTAACAAGGCCACCTGCCTTCCAATCCAGGCTGCCTGTTCTTCAAGGGGTGGTGGTGTTCCAATGGGTCTGACTTCGCCCAGGTTCAGGCAATGTGTTTTCGCATCCGCCAAATAGCCGTCCCACTGCGCCGTACGCAGCCTGGCCCGCGTGCGTTTGCCGGGCCGCTTTACCGCCGATGCGGTATGCACCAGGAATACCTCGGCAGCAAGGGCATGGAGTTCCTCAGCCAGGGGAGGAGATCGGCCCGTTGAGGTAAGGGCAAGCACCGTATCTATTCCTGCGGCCTCCACCAGCCCCGCCAGCAGCTCGCGGCCAGCCACGCCCCGTACCACTCCGGGGCTGTCCAGTAACATCACGCCGTTATTGCACAGCAGCGCCAGACGACGCACTGCAGTCACCAGGGGCAAACGAAAGCGGCCAGCATCCAGGGTACACAAGGATTCATAGGCAACGACCTGCCAGCCATCATTGGCCCATTGACCCAACGACAGGGTGCCGGGAACGCCAAATGCCGGGCTACCCGGGTCAGCACTGATACACAGGCAGCTACGGTCAGAATTGTCCAGCGTACGCGCCAATTCCGCAGCCAATGTTGACTTGCCAACACCTGATGGGCCGAACAGCAATATCTGCCTATCACCCGTGAGGAGGGTGCCAACAATATCAGTGGCGGAGCTGGGCAGAACGGGCCAGGAGTGTTTAGGTAAGTCAGTCGCCATTACATGAATGTAAATAGAGTTGAGCCCAATATCCACAGGCTCAAGAACGGACGCAGCCGGCATGGCAACTGTGGTCTATAGATTAAAGAGCAATGTACCGATTGCGATGTGCTTAAACAGGGTCGATAAGCGCAAAACACGACCTTGTTGCGCATCTAACTCAATCTACGTTTGCTTAGGAGGAGAAAATGGGGATCGCGACAAGCGCGAACATCCTCGACCCGACCCTGGCGGAGCAGGGCCAGCGACGTATCGAATGGGCATTGCAGAAGATGCCTGTCTTGTACGAGCTCATGGAGCGATTCCATGAACAACACCCGCTGCGGGGCACGGGGCCAATATTGTCATTACCGAGGTCGATCCGCTACGCACCCTGGAGGCGACCATGGAGATCATCATCAATGAGCTGACACCTGAACAGCGGAGCTATCTTACTTCCTGGGAGCAGGGTACATGAGCACGCAGCGCGAGCGACAGCGGATGATCGACGATATCGAAAGCGAGATCGACTTCACCCGCAACATGATCGGCCGGGATCACTTCGAGCCACGGGTCATGGCGGCCATGCGCAAGGTGCCGCGGGAGGAGTTCGTGCCCCCAGAGCTGAAACATGCCGCCTTCGACAACGGTCCATTACCAATTGGTCACGGGCAGACCATATCCCAGCCCTACATCGTGGCCTTAATGACCGACTTGCTGCAGCCCGAGCCCGACCACACCATCCTCGAGATCGGCACCGGCTCGGGCTACCAGACCGCCATACTCTCGCAGTTGTGCAGGCGAGTCTGCACCATGGAGGTGATTCCGGAGTTGAGCGAGACAGCGAAGCGGCGTTTCGGGGAGATGGGCTATGACAATATCGATGTGCAGACCGGAAACGGCTACCTGGGCTGGCCGGAACATGCCCCCTACGATGGTGTCATCGTCACGGCGGCGGCCGGCCATATCCCCCCCGCCCTCGTAGAACAGCTCAGACCGGGAGGCAGGCTGGTGATCCCGGTCGGGCAGCCGTACAGCTATCAGGAACTAATGCTGGTAGAAAAGGACCGGGAGGGCAACAGCCATACTCGCAATATTCTCAGCGTTGCTTTCGTTCCCCTGGTGGAGACCATACCAACCGCCGGTAACGACCCAAGGTAGCGGCTATAGTCGACGACGCGCTCGTTACTGCGATTGCACGCCATATCTGGGAGATCAAGTATCGGTGCATCTCGATACCTTCGATGCATTCCGCTCATTGTATGAAAGCGCCTATCATCAAGGCGTGAAAGGTTGCACCGCATTCAGGCCAACCAAACTGCGTGAAGGCATTTTACTGTCCGCTGAGATGGGTGCGCACTGCTGCAGCATCGAGCAGGAAGAGGACTGAACGGCGGCCTTGATGCCTTCTTTGCGGTTGATCCGGCAATACGCGGGCTAGAATCCTGACCTTCGGTACAGGCAAACTACCAAAAATCCCCCCAAGGGCAGCGAGTCGGGCATGAAGCGATCAAGCCGCTGTGCGATGGCGCCACCAGAGGGAAAAAACACTGTCCATCCGGCCCGGATCTCTGGTGTGGGCTGAAGCCCCTGTGTCCATTGCCTTACCTCCTCCAGGAGATCCCAGCGGGCACCCTGGTAACTGCCACGGCCGGCCTTATACAGCCACAACAGGCTGCGGCGATGCAGCAGGCCCAGAATGACGCTTTTGCGGCTGACTCGCCACAGTTCCTCCAGGGCATGGGCGGGCTCGGCCACAAAACAGAGGCTGGTTACTGCGGCACTGTGGTCGAAAGCGCCGTCGACGAAGGGAAGTCCCTCGGTGTGGCCCTGGATATGGCCGATACGCTGGTCCAGTTTACGGGCGAAGCTCAGTGCGGCCGGGTCCGGGTCGAGACCAGTTACTGTAAGCCCTGCGTCGGTGAAACGGCTGCTAAAGTAGCCCGTGCCGCAGCCGACATCCAGCAGTTTTTCTCCCAGCTGGAATGGCAGCAGTTTGAGCATCAGCTCCAGCTCTTGCCCGGCGATCCGGCTCCCGCGTGGGGTGCTGTACCAAGCGTGGTAGGCGACCGGGTCGTGGATGCCGGTTTTACCTTGCATAATGGCGAGCCGAATATTCGTTTATCTTTGCCCTATTGAGAGCATAGGCAATGGATTTGGGCTATTTTTAAGTTATCCCCCTGGAATGCCGGCTGGGTAGATGAATGAGACCATTGGGCTTTCCACCTGGTCGGCTTTCCGCATTTAACCCGAACCTGCAGTTGCACCTTGCGCAAGTGCCCAGTATGGAAGATAGAGCCATGACTATTGCTACATCTGTTATGAACATGCTGAATGAGCGGCATATTCCCTATGAAGTGCTTGAACATGCCAAGACCGCAACCAGTCCTCAGGCGGCCCTGGCAGCCCATGTGCCCGATGATCATATCGCCAAGGGCGTGCTGATGAAGGACAACATCGGTTATATGCTGGCCGTGATTCCTGGTGACCAGTGGCTCGACCGGCGGCGTCTGAGCGAGGAGCTCGGCCGAGATCTGCGGATGGCCAGTGAGGAGGAGATCGGTCGTCTGTTCAGTGACTGTGATCTGGGTGCCATTCCGCCATTGGGTAGTGCCTATGGCATCGATATGATGCTGGACGAGGATCTGAGCAGCCTGGCCAATGTCTATTTCGAGGCCGGTGATCATGAGCACCTGCTTATGGTGGACAGCGAGCATTTCCATGAGTTGATGCGTGGTGCACGTCACGGCCATCTTACTGCTGTGCATTGAGTGGGGAAAACCCTGCGAACTGATTACCTGGCATCAGAGTTACGGCCTGTGCCGCCGGCTTGCGGAACGGCTTCGCGCCAGCGGCTTTCGCCCTGACATCATCGTGGCCATCGGTCACGGTGGC
>NZ_AFOC01000152.1:0-5075 GCF_000224455.1 endosymbiont of Riftia pachyptila (vent Ph05) | reverse complement strand
GGCTCTCTCCACGCTCTACTTTCTTAAAGACAAATTCGCGCGCTTACGCACGCCGTTACCAAATATGGAGCCCAGAAGCAGATTTGAACTGCCGACCTCACCCTTACCAAGGGTGTGCTCTACCAACTGAGCTATCTGGGCAAATTGATCGATCTGCCACACCGAGCAGACCAGCTCACACTTGGAGCGGGTGATGGGAATCGAACCCACGTAGTCAGCTTGGAAGGCTGAAGTTCTACCATTGAACTACACCCGCACTGCCAACCGGGCATGACGTCCGCCAAGCCGATTCAACATCAAAAAATCTGGTGGAGGGGGGAGGATTCGAACCTCCGAAGGCGGAGCCGTCAGATTTACAGTCTGATCCCTTTGGCCACTCGGGAACCCCTCCAAACGCGAGCCGGGCATCCTATTCCGCAAAAAACGCAATGTCAAGCTGACCTGCAGCGACAGATCGAATCCCAGCAAACGAGCCGCGCATTATAATGGATATTTCCTCCCTGTCACCCTATTTTTTTGTCAGTTTAAAAAAACCTTTGTCAAGCCCCATACAAGCTGAGCCCCCACTTCGATTTTTTTCACTTGCAGCAAGCGGCCAATCCCTATTTACTAGTTTGAAATAGGCGCTCAAGGAATCTGCAAAAACCGATGTCGATTCGTGTAACCAGCATAGTGCTGACACTCATCCTGACTGGCTGCGCAAGCGGCCCCGTGCCGCCGACCGGCGCGGCCACCACCACGCCCAGCGAACCCCCCACCCCTTCCGCCCCAGCCCCCCAGCCCGGCGCGGCGAGACTCACTCCTGACCTCATTTACGACACCCTGGTAGGAGAGATCGCCAACCAACGCGGTGACAGCCAGACTGCATTCCAGCATGCCTACCGGGCGGCACTTCAGTCTCGAAACCCGGGAATGGCCCAACGCGCCAGCCGGCTTGCTCTGCTATCGAATCAACACCAGAACACTGAGAAGGCCCTGACGCTCTGGATCGAACTCGAACCCAACTCACTCAAGGCGCATCAGATCGCCGCTCTGCTGCATGCAAAACACAACGCTGACTCGAAAACCTTGTTTCACCTGAAGCGCGTTGCCGAACTGGCCAACCAACAGGGCAAATCCGGCTATCTGCAGGCCGCCGCAATCGCAGAGAAGAGCAACACCCCCGGCAAGGCGCTTGCACTGATGCAGCAGATCACCGCCGGACAACAACAGAATCCTGCAGCACTCTACGCCCTCGCAGTGACCGCGAACCACGCTAAACGCCACGACATCGCCGAACAGCAGGTCCGCACCGCACTCAATCTCAAGCCCGGCTGGCCACAGGCTCGGCTGCTACTGGCTCGCACCCTGATCCTGCAAGGCAATCCAGATGCAGGGTTAGATGAACTCAAGGCAGCCGTTGCCGACAACCCATCGGACAAAAAGCTACGCACCACGCTGGCCCGCACCCTGCTGGAACAGAATCAGACCGAACAGGCCCGTGCACACTTCATCAAGCTCCATCAGCAGTCACCGGAGAACGCCGACATCGGCTACGCCTTGGGCGTGCTTTCGACCCAGCTCAAACACTACGACGAGGCCAAGGAGTATTTCACCAGCCTCATCGAGCACGGCCAGAAAAAAGACGACGCCCATTACTATCTGGGTTTGATCAACGAGATCCAGGAACAGCACGACAACGCCATCAGCCACTATCAACAGGTCAGCGGCGGCGGCAACCAAATTGACGCCCGCCTCCGCACCGCACGACTGCTGACCAACAAGGGCGAGATCAAACGCGCCCGCGAGCTACTGCAACGACTGCGCCTGCGCACCCCGCAACATCAACTTCGGATCAACCTGATCGAGGCGGAGCTGCTACGCAGCACCGGCGACTTTGCATCCGCGATGGGAATCTACGACAGCGCACTGAAAGCGGATCCTGATAACCTCGATCTACTCTACGCACGCGGCATCAATGCTGCCGATCTGGGTGCGATCGAACAGATGGAACAGGATCTGCGACGCATTCTCGACAAGGATCCCAATCACGCCGACGCCCTCAATGCGCTGGGCTATACCCTAGCTGACAAAACCAAACGCCTGCACGAGGCCAAGCGCTACATCGAACGCGCACTGGCGCTGCAGCCGGACAATCCGGCGATCCTCGACAGTATCGGCTGGGTCGAGTACCGCATGGGCAATGTCGAGCAGGCGCGCCACCATCTCGAACATGCCGCGCAACAGAGTAAGGACGCCGAGATAGCCGCCCACCTCGGCGAAGTACTCTGGCAGCTTGGCCTGCATCGCGAAGCATTGCAGATCTGGCAGGAGGCAATGCAGCGGGAGCCCCGCAACCGCTTCATCCGCCCAGTACGCAAGCGCCTTACCGGCAGCGAACAGGGACGCCTCCCGCAGAGCAAATGAGCGCCAATGATTCCCAGGGCCTCTGGCCGGCGCCGGCCAAGCTGAACCTGATGCTGCGCGTGGTGGGCCGGCGCGCCGATGGCTACCACGAACTGCAGACAGTATTTCAGTTTCTCGACCTGGCCGACCAGCTGCACTTCACCCCCACCGATGACAGCGCCATCCGCCTGCGCACCCCTCTCCCCGGCGTCGCTCCCGAGCACGACCTGACAGTCCGCGCCGCTCACCTGCTACAACAAACCAGTCAGTGCCGGCTTGGAGCAGAGATCCACATCGACAAGCGACTGCCGATGGGCGGCGGCCTAGGCGGCGGCAGCTCCGATGCCGCCACCACCCTGGTTGCGCTCAACCGGCTATGGAACACCAACCTGTCACAACAGGAGCTGGCCCAGCTCGGCCTCTCGCTGGGGGCCGATGTCCCCATCTTCATCCACGGCCACGCCGCCTGGGCCGAGGGCATTGGCGAAACTCTCAGCAACATGGAACTCAACTGCCCCTGGTATCTGATCGTGCATCCTGGGTGCCATGTCTCCACCGCCGACGTCTTCAGTGCCGCCGATTTGACACGCAACTCACCCCACATCAAAATAGCCGACTTCCTGGGGGGCGACAGAGCGAACGACTGCCTCCCGGTGGTGGCAAAACGCCATCCACAGGTCGCCGATGCGCTGGCCTGGCTGGGTGAGATCACAACCGCCCGCATGACAGGAACCGGCGCCTGCATCTATGGCGAGTTTAACAGCCAGGCCGAGGCAGAGAGCGATGCTCGCGGCTGCCGGAACGATTTCAGGGTTTTGTCGCGCGGGGGCTCAACCGCTCCCCGCTGTTCGACAGGATCGATTCGAGTTAATTGGGGCGTCGCCAAGTGGCTAGGCACCGGGTTTTGATCCCGGCATACGTAGGTTCGAGTCCTACCGCCCCAGCCAAATCTAATGGGGCTGCCTGTCAGAGTCGATTCTCACAGACGCCCAGGGCGCCGGCTCCACCCGGTTAACCACACTAGCAACAGACCGATATCGGGGGTCCGCTGTGCCTACCAGTGCCATGATGGTTTTTTCCGGAAACGCCAACCCAAGCCTCTCCAGCGAGATCGCCAGCCACCTGAACATGCCGCTCGGCAAGGCCCAAATTGGGCGTTTCAGTGACGGCGAGGTAATGGCCGAGATCCAGGAGAACGTGCGCGGTCGGGACGTGTTTATCGTCCAGCCCACCTCAGCGCCAACCAACGAAAACCTGATGGAACTGCTGGTGATGATCGACGCAATGCGTCTCTCATCGGCCAATCGCATCACCGCTGTCATCCCCTACTTCGGCTACGCCCGCCAGGATCGCCGCCCCCGCTCCTCCCGGGTCCCGATCACCGCCCGCCTTGCCGCCAAGATGATCAGCACAGCCGGTGCCGATCGGGTGCTCACGGTCGATCTGCACGCAGATCAGATTCAGGGCTTTTTCGACATCCCGGTAGACAACGTCTACGCCTCACCGATCCTGCTCAGCGATGTCTGGCGCCAGCGCCACCCGGACCTGATGGTAGTCTCCCCCGATGTCGGCGGCGTGGTGCGCGCCCGGGCGCTGGCCAAGCGACTCGACGACGCCGATCTGGCGATCATCGACAAACGCCGCCCACGCCCCAACGAGGCCAAGGTGATGAACATCATCGGTGAAGTGGAGGGGCGCAGCTGTGTGCTGATCGACGACCTGGTCGACACCGCCGGCACCCTCTGCCAAGCTGCCCAAGCCCTCAAGGAGCATGGTGCCGCTAAGGTCGTCGCCTACTGCACACACCCGGTACTCTCCGGCCCGGCGGTAGACAACATCAGCAACTCGGTACTCGACGAGCTGGTGGTGACCAACACCATTCCGCTCTCGGATGCGGCCGCGGCCTGCGACAGGATCCGTCAGGTCAGCATCGGAGAGCTGCTGGCCGAGACTATGCGCCGCATCAGCGGCGAGGAGTCGGTCAGCTCACTGTTTGTCGACTGATCCACACCTCAAGTCACCAGCACGACCACTGGTAAATCCCTGCAATCCTGATAGAATCGCGCGTTCGCCGGAATTCCGGCGTGACAGGCGCCGCCTTGGTCGCGGGGCAGCGCAATCCAATCAAAATGATTAATCAGGAGATTGACATGTCCGTCAGTTTTGAAATTACTGCACAGCCCAGGAGCGATACAGGGAAAGGTGCGAGCCGCCGCCTGCGCCGCACCGGCATGGTCCCCGGCATCATCTACGGTGGCCACCAGGAACCCTCCATGATCTCGCTGGCCCACAACGAGCTGATCCTGCACCTGGATCATGAGGCCTTCTACTCCCACATCCTCAACCTGAAGGTTGGTGACGCCACTGAGCAGGTGGTGCTGAAGGATCTGCAGCGCCACCCAGCCAAGCCGTTCATCATGCACATCGACTTCCAGCGCATCAGCGCCGGCGAGAAGATCCGCATGCAAGTGCCGCTGCACTTCACCAACCAAGAAACCGCACCCGGCACCAAGGCGGGTGGCCAGGCCTCCCACATGCTCAGTGATGTGGAGATCACCTGCCTGCCGAAGGATCTGCCCGAGTTCATCGAAGTCGACATGGGCGAGATGAACGTTGGCGATGCCATCCACCTCTCCGAGCTGAAACTGCCCGCAGGTGTGGAGCTGCCCTCCAGTGAGCATGAGGACACC
>NZ_AFOC01000153.1:0-5054 GCF_000224455.1 endosymbiont of Riftia pachyptila (vent Ph05) | reverse complement strand
GGGGATGCTGCAGAACTGGATCCTGCACACGCCGGATGGGCGTGTCCGCCTGAAGCACCTGTTGGCCCGCTTCGACCAGGATTACGATTTCATCCTGCTGGATACCCAAGGCGCTGTCGGGCCGCTACAGGATTCCGCCGTCCTTGCTGCAGATCTCCTGGTCTCCCCAATCCCGCCGGAAATCCTCTCGGCGCGGGAGTTCGCCCGTGGCACGGTGCAGATACTGGACCGGTTGCGTCCTATGGCCTTCCTCGGTGCGCCGCTGGGTCCGTTGCGCGGACTCATCTACCGCATGGACCGGACCGTCGACGCACGTCGCATCGCCCAGGAGTTGTGTCGGGAGGCCTACGGTCCCAGCAAGGGCGCCATCACCATCCTGGACACGGTGATTCCGAACACCGTCGCCTACCGGGAGGCGGCCACCGCGCGGGTGCCGGTGCACCGATGGGAACCCCAACGGCAGGGACCCACACTCAGTGCCCGCGACGCCATGCTGAACTTGGTCTCTGAACTCTTCCCGCACTTGTCGGACAAGGCCGCTCCGGGCGTCCTGCCCTCTCGCGGCACAAGTCCATCCCTGGACAAAAAGCTCGACTGCGAAAGCCAGCCGACACAAAAGGGAACACGCTGATGGCAAGGAAGCACCCGACCAGTGAACAGATCCAGTCGATGCTCCGTGAGGGTCACTTCGGACAAAGCCGCAAACTGCCGCCGGCGGATCCACTCGACACCACGCAGATGCTGCTGGAGATCGACCGTATCCAGCCCTACGACCGCAATCCCCGAAAGGAACGCAACCCGCTTTACGACGAGATCAAGGCGTCCATCCGCGCCCAAGGCGGGCTCAACAATCCGCTGACCATCACCCGCCGGCCGGGAGATTCCTTTTATATGGTCGAATCCGGCGGCAACACCCGCTTGCAGATTCTCAAGGAGTTGTGGTCGGAAACTCACGACGAACGTTTTTATCGCATCCACTGCCTGTTCCGGCCCTGGGTCTCCGAATCCCATGTCCTCACCGCCCACCTGATCGAGAACGACACACGCGGGGCGCTCACCTTCATCGACAAGGCCCTGGGCGTGCGTGAACTGCGCGAAGTGCTGGAATCGGAGCAATCGGCGGGGCTCTCCCAACGGCAACTGGCGGAGACGCTGAGGCAACGGGGATACGCACTGGACCAGAGCATGATCTCCCGGATGGACTACGCCGTGGACGTGCTGCTCCCGCTCATCCCGGAGGCGCTGCGCGCCGGGATGGGGGCACCGCAGATACGCCGGATCCGGCGCCTCGAATCCGCCTACCGTCGTTTCTGGAACGACCGGAATGAGGCACCGGAGCTGTTCGAGGCGCTGTTCAGTGAGGCATTGGCCGCCCATGACGGTGCGCATTGGGAACTGGATGCGGTGCAGCGGGAGCTGGAAACCCGGATGGCCGAGGCCTCGGGCCTCTCTCTCAAACACGTGCGGCTGGAGATCGATGCACGCCTGGCCAGCAGCACCAACGAGCAGAACACATCGAGCCCGGTCACGGACCCCCGGCCCGAGCCATCCCCAACGGTAGAAGCCACAGGAGAGACACTACCGAGCACTACGACACATGAGGCGCAAACACCCGGGCCTGCGGATCCACCACGCCCGACACTGCTTGATGAGACTGCCTCGGGATCAGAACCCCCAGAGCCAAAAGCACAGCCGTCAACACCCTCCCCCGACAATTTCGTCAGGAACGAAACGGGACAGCCGCAGGCACCCCAGAGGGAACGTGCCAAGGAGGAACTGCATCAATCTGACGCACCGTCTTACGACGGACCCGGCGATCTGAAGTCGCTGCGCGGCCGGGGTTACGTGCTCGCTCTCAAGATCGCCAAGCGGCACGATCTGGAAGACTGCGTCACGCCCGCCGGCAAACTCGGCATGGGCTTTCTGGTGGACATTCCGCGCGAATCCATCATCCCGGTCGCGGGCCAGGAAGACGCTCTGCACCAACTCTACCGCCAATGGGTGTGGTGGCTCCTGTTGAGCTTTTCCGAGGAAACCGTCCAGCCCGAGCGCATGGAGCGAGTCCCCGACGACCTACTGCTGCGCAACCTGATCCTGGAGAAGAACGACACCCAGGCCCTGGCGCTGGTTGGTGAACCCGATTGGAAGGCGCTCGGCTACGAATTGCTGAACAACCCATCGGTCCCGCAGCCCACCATCGATGACCTGCTGGCCCTGGCGCAGACCTGCCGCCGCATCCGGCAACTGATGGATGACGACGGCGGACTGGCCCTGTGGCGGAGCGACGGATAACGGTGCCGGAAGCGAGGTGAGCGATGCCGAAGACGACACACGCAGAGCTGGTGTTCCACACCCTGCGCTACGTCACGGAAACCCTGGCCGAAGGGGACATCCATTCGGTGCTGGACCTGGGTTTTCGGCTGGACCAGATCGCCCGCCTGGAGCGATCCACCCTGCGCGATCTCTATCACATCAGCCAGGTGCGCACGCACTTCATGGACATCTCCGTGGACCCCGCCTGTTTCGACCGGGTACTGGACCACATGGAACGCAACAAACGTCACGATGCCCTGCAGAACGAACTCATCTGCCTGCGCGCACCGCTCGCCATGATGCGGGCCTTCTTCGGCATGACCAACGCCGAATACGCCGCCCGCCGCAAACTGCTCGGCATGACGGGCACCGGCATCGGGCGGCCACCCGCGCCGTCCGAAGACGACGAGCAGCGCGTCTGGAAGGCCTGGCAGGCCAACGCCCACCATCCCGTTGAAGCGCGTTACCTGCACGTCGGGCAGACGACCGGCGTGCCCTTGAACACCGTCTGGGCATTGATCCGATCCTGGGAAGCCACCGGGCTCCTGCCGGCGAAGCAATCGGACGATGACAACAAGGTCGTTCGGCTCAAGACCAACGAACAATGAGCCTGTGGGGAACTGAGTGGAGCGCGATACCGGAAAGATCAGACCTGAAACCCATGCCCTGGATGCCTTCATCCAGGCGACCGTGGAACGGCTCCTGACCACCGAGACCCGCAGCGCCGCTCCAGCCGACGGCCTGTTGTTCCTCGGCAACTGGCACGATGCCATGCCGCGGCTGATCTTCCAAGACCCGGTGCTCCAGCCGGTGGACACCCGCATCTGGGGTGTGATCAAGATCGCCGCCGCCGGCACCCACCCGACCGCCTTCCCCACCTACAAGCAGATCGCAAGAACCGCCAACGTCGGCTCCGAGGCCACCGTCGCCCGGTCCATGGCGATCCTGCGCGCCACCCGCTGGCTCTCGATTTGCCGCCGGGTGCGTGACGCCCAAGGCCGTTTCCGTGGCAACATCTACGCCCTTCACGACGAGCCGCTGCCGCTGGCCGACACCCTCTATCTCGACCAGGATTACATCCAGTTTCTGGAGCAGGCACAGAACCACGCCCATCCCCAGGTACGGAAGGTCGCAGCCGCCGTACTGGGCACCATCGAGGCGGATCTCCAGGAAGGAGACGGTGGCACCGCGCACCTCAGTCCGATGCAGAGGCGCCTGGAGGCCATCCGAACCCTGCAAGGCGAGGCGAGCCGCTTCTTCGGCTTCTCCTCCCGCCAACTTCAAAATTTGAAGTCGGCACCTGATGTCACCCCACTTCAAAATTTGAAGTCGGAACGTAGTAGTAGTTGTAGTTATATAAATAAAAAAACAACTACTACAACAACAGAGAACCCAGAAAAGTCTGACGCGCGTGCGCGCGAAGAGAACACGCAGACCCCGCTCGCATTCCCCTCATCGCTGACGCAGAACGAACTCCGTCTGGCCAGGATCTGTCTGCGCAATGCGCCGGAGACCGTGCAACAGGATATCCTGGACGAACTGGCCGGCCGACTGCTCGCTGCCAAGCACAAGAATGAACCCACCGACAACCCCATCGGCTACCTGGCGCAACTGTGCAAGGCGGCCCGAAAAGGATCGTTTACCCTCACGAGCTTGGGATTGAAGGCCCGGGAGCAACGTCGCCAGGAGGCCCATCTGAAGCGGCTGGAAGAGATCAGCCGCGAACGTGCACTGGCCCACATGCAGACCCTGCTCGAAAACCCTGGCCGACCGAGCCCAGACCGGAAATCCCGGACACAGGGGGCAAGTGATGGCAGTGCCATCACCTCACACGACGATTCGGTTGATGGTAGTGCCATCAACCCATCGCTTGAAATGCAGACCCCAACCCATCGGACATACGGACCTCGGAGTGATGGCAGTGCCATCACTTTGCACAACGACACGACTGATGGCACTGCCATCAGTCCTGCGACCGGCCCACCGGATGATGCGCGCGAAAGATTCAAATCACGAGGGTGATGGCACTGCCATCACCCCCGTACAGGTGCCACGTGGCACATCGAAATCCGCTGACAATGGAGGAACACGCTTATGGCCCAAACAACGACGGCAGACAACGCGGACGAACAGACGCCCCGCGAACTTCCCGACAACGCGGACCCGGCCGTGGACTACAAGACCGCCGCGGATCGTCCCGGCACCCTGCGCGGCGACGCCTGCCTGGTGATCCAGACCCGGCAGGCGCAACGTCTGGTCTACGGCCGCAGGCAATCCCGAGAGCATCCCGGCATCATCGGGCTGGTCCGCTTCGGCATGCTGATGAAACGCATCTGGGTCTCGGCGATGCTGGACGACCCTTACGCGGACTGGTTCCTGCTGCAAATCCATGAGGCCCTCGAAACCGGCCGCAGTGAAATCCAGAAGATGCGAACCGAGATGGACGAGCTGTTGCGCTCGACACGTGGCGTGGAGATCGCCATCGCCCACTCCCTCAAACCGGCCCGTGTTCCGCTCCAGTTTGCCAATCCCTATGGCTACATGGGCGCCTATCTGGTGGGCGACTACGACGAACTGGTCTGCGCGGTGCTCACCGCACGGCACGTCGGTCTGCTCGGCCGAGACCCCGCCGAACAGATGCTGCACCGAGGCGGCCGGCTGATCCGCCGCGCTTTCCTGCTTCCCACCCAGTGGAAACACTGCGCCGTCGATCGCAACGATGTGCGCCAGGACAACCAGCG
>NZ_AFOC01000154.1:0-4938 GCF_000224455.1 endosymbiont of Riftia pachyptila (vent Ph05) | reverse complement strand
TTACAAACTAAACAAGAGCGTGCTGAAGCATATCGCCGGATATTTGAAGGACAGATTGATGCAGATCTGATTAAAAATATTCGCGAGTCGTTCAATAAATGACTTACCTTGGGAGCCTCTGATTTAGTCTGGACGAAGTCGATTGTGATTCAGAATATTCAGATTCAAGGCACAAATCACACGTAAAGCTACCGCTCCCTGCTCACGCGCCTCCCCTACACCCCTGTCGGGGATAGCTGGCTATTGCGAACGACTGCATGACTTGATCAGAGGCTCCCTTGGGAAATGGCCATTTCAGAAATAAAGTTGAAAGACTGACAAGACGCAGGGTCACGCCATTGAAACCAGGACCAAAAACCAAGTTTCAGAATAACAACAAGATAGGAAAGCAGGAGTGTTTACTCTGACCCCAGATTTCTAATAATCGAAGTGCACACGCCGTAGATTTGAGCCCATTTCCCGATAGGCTGTAGTAGAGTCTAGAAATGGACAAGCCCCCTCCCGCCGCCCAACGCCGCCGCCGACGCCGACGCCGACGCCGACGCAAAATCCTGTTGCGACTGCTCATCCTCTGGATCATCACCATCGTCGCCTGGCAACTGCTGCGCCCCCACTTCAGCGAGCAGGAACGGCAGATCCGCAGTCAGCTGCGCCACACTATCGAGCAGCGCTTTCCGCAACAGGCTGCCGAGGCAAACGCACACTACGGCCTGAAACCCTTCCCCGCCGGGCGTCCGCTCAATCTATCCCGCCCCCAGGTAGTGTTGATCCACGGTCTCGATGACCCAGGCAAGATCTGGATGAATCTGGCGCCGACACTGGCCAAAACAGGCTTCAGCATCTGGCTGATGAACTATCCGGACGACCAGCCGATCAGCGACTCAGCCGAGCTGTTTCACCAACAGCTGCAGTGGCTGCAACAGCAGGGCGTCAGCTCGATCACCATCATCGCCCACAGCATGGGCGGACTAGTCAGCCGTGATCTGCTGAGTCGTCCCGAGTGGCTGACAGACAAGAATATCCCTCAGGTCAGCCAGCTGATCCTGGTCGGCACCCCCAACCAGGGCTCAGAGCTGGCACGGCTGCGCTTCTTTGCCGAGCTGCGCGACCAGTTTGCCGAGATCCCCAACGGCGAGTTCGGCTGGCTCAACGCGATCTTCGACGGTGCTGGCGAGGCGGGCCTCGACCTGACTCCCGGCAGTCCGTTTCTTACTCAGCTGAACAGCCGCCCAGCACCCCCCGACACCCGCATAATGGTGATCGCCGGCCAACTCGGCCAGATCGATAAACAGCGTCTGCAGACCGCCATTGCAAACCACCGGGAGACCCTGCCCGAAGGCACAGAGGTGGCCCTGCTGCAGCTGTTCGAGCAGATCGAAGCGGCGCTGGCGATCCTCGGCGATGGCCTGGTCAGCCTCAACTCCGCCCGCCTGCCCGGAGCGGAGTTCCACACCGTCAGCGGCACTCACCTCTCGATCATCCGCAACATCTCCACCGAGAGCCAACGCGTACCACCGGCGATCCCGCTGATCCTACAGCTGCTCACCCCCACTGTTGAAGAAGCGATAAAAGAGCCGTGAACAAGCTGCCTGTTTCTGTCAGGATCTGCCACTGCCCTGCCATCATCCCCTGACATAGTTGGGTGACAAGAACGACCTAAGGAGAATGGCCATGTGGGGTCATCACCACCCGCTCTCGAAACCCTTGTCCCTGCTGCTGCTCGGCCTCTGGCTAGTGGCGGCCAGCCTGCCACTGCAGGCTGCTGAAGCGCTGCAGGTACTCGACGTCTCGGAACGCGCCATCGAGGGCAAGAACCAGATCTGTGCCCTGTTCAGCCAGCCCCTCGACCCCAGCACCAATATCCAGCCCTACTTCAATCTCACCACCGATCAGGGCTTGGTGGAGGGGGCCTGGGTGCTCTCGAAGGATGGCCGACGCGCCTGCTTCCCCGACACCGAACCAGAGACCGACTACCGCCTGACCATCTACCGCAAACTGCAGGCAGCGAATGGATCACAACTGGCGCAGAACCACCCCGCCAGCCTGAAGACCCGGCAGCTGCAGCCCGCCGCCAGCTTCGATAGCCAGGGTTCGCTGCTGCTGCCTCACAAGGGCAGCGGCCTGCCGATCGTCGCGGTCAACGTGGATGCGGTCGACATCACCTTCCACCGGGTACGCGAGGCGAGCCTACTGGAAGTCTGGCGGCAGCTGCAGTCGCGCTACCGTTACAGCCTGTTCGAGAAGCTCGCCGACTGGACCGAGCTGGTCCACAGCGGCCGCTTCACCCTGGATCTGCCGCGCAACACCCGCGCCCGCCGCAGCATCGACATCAGCGCCCAGCCGGCCCTGGCTGAGCCCGGCCTCTATCTAGCACTGATGAAACCCGCCGGCAGCTACACCAGCTATCCCGAGACCGCCTACTTCACCATCACCGACATCGGCCTGCACGCGCGCCGCTACAATAACCAGCTCGACATCTACAGCTACTCCCTAGGCAAGGCGCAGCCGCTGGCCGGCGTCACCCTGGAGGCACTCGACCGCAAAGGCAACCTGATCGCCACCAGCCGCACCTCGCCGGAGGGGCTGGCCAGCTTCAGCCACGCTCTCGACCAGATCGAGCTGATCCGTGCCCACAAGGAGGCCCAGCTGACCCTGCTCGCGCTCAACAGACCGGCCCTTGACCTCTCCGATTTCGACCTAGGTGAGCAGCCCGACCAAGCCCAGCAGCTCTTCATCTATAGCGAGCGCGACCTCTACCGCCCCGGCGAAACGATCCACTTCAACGGCCTGCTACGCGACCGGGACGGCCGCTTCGACAACGCCCCTGTGCTGAAGGCGACCATCCGCGGCCCGGATGATCAGGAGGTCAAACGCCTGCGTTGGCGTTCAGATGCCCTGGCAGGTTACTACCAGCAGGCATTTCACATCCCCACCAGCGCCAAGACCGGTCGCTGGCAGCTGCAGGTGGAAAAGCCCGACGGCGAGCCCGCCCGCTACAGCTTCCAGGTGGAGGAGTTCCTGCCAGAACGAATGAAACTGGACCTCTCGGCCGCAACTGACAAGTCTACCAGCCCGGCAGAACCGATAGAGATCAAGGTACAAGGAGACTACCTCTACGGCGCACCCGCTGCCGGCAACCGCCTCAGCAGCCAGCTCGAGCTCGCCCTCTGGCGCGACCCCATCGCCACCCTGCCCGGCTTCCAGTTCGGTGATCAGGACGAGCAGCAACACAACCAGCGTTTTGAGCTGGAGGATCTGCAGCTCGACGCCAGCGGCCAAGCCCGGCTGCAGATTCCCTCGCGCTGGGCAGATAGCCGCTCACCGCTGCGCCTGTCACTCACCGCCAGCCTGTTCGAGTCAGGAGGCCGACCAGTGAGCCGCCGCCACGACCAGCTGATCTGGCCCACGGGTGGAGTGATCGGCATTCGCCCGCCCTTCGACAAAGAACAGAATCCTCCGGCCGACAGCCGCCTCACATTCGAGATCGTGATGGCCGACGCCGACGGCCGGCTGCTCGCCGCCCAAGGCCTGGAGGCGACCCTGATCCGCGAGGAGCGCCAATACTTCTGGGAGTACTCCAGCGACCGCGGCTGGTATTCGGAGTTCACCGAGCAGGCCTATCCGGTCCTCAATACCACACTGGATCTGGCGGAAGGCGAGCATGGCAAGCTGGAACTGCCGGTGGAGTGGGGCCGCTACCGGCTGGAGATCAGCGACCCAGCCAGCGGCCGCCGATCGAGCCTGCGCTTCACTGCTGGAGAGACCTGGTACCACGACTGGCAACAGAGCCAACAGAGCGGCCAGGCAACACGCCCCGACAAGGTCAGCCTGGCGCTGGACCAGGCCGCCTACCGCCCCGGCGACACGGCCCAGCTGCGCATCGTGCCACCCCACGACGGCCAGGGCCTGGTGCTGGTGGAGAGCAGTGAGCGCCCACTCTGGTCAGCCAGCCTGCCGTTACGCAAGGCCGGCAGCCAGATCGAGATCCCCATCGACCCGACCTGGCAGCGCCACGACCTCTACATCTCGGTGCTGGCGCTGCGCCCGGCGGCAACCGACCAGCAGCTGATCACGCCCAATCGCGCCATTGGCCTGCTGCACCTGCCCCTGGAGCGCAGCGAACGGCGGCTTGAGGTCAGCATCCAAAGCCCCGACAAGGTGGAGCCCAACCGGCCCCTGACGGTCCGCCTCAAGGCCCAAGGCATCGACAACAGCCAGCCGCTCCACGCCACCCTGGCAGCGGTGGATGTCGGGGTGCTCAATATCACCGACTTCGCCACCCCCGATCCTTTTGCTGGCTTGTTCCAGCGGCGCCGCTTCCAGGTCGAGAGCCGGGATGTCTATGGCCGGCTGATCGAACTCAACCGCTACCCACTGGCCCGGCAACGCTTTGGCGGCGACGGCATGGGCGGCAACGCCAAGATGCCCCGCAGCGAGGTAAAGATCATCTCACTGTTCAACGGCCCTGTTTCATTGAATGCCCAGGGCGAGGCACAGATCGAGCTGCAGCTGCCCGACTTCAACGGCACGCTGCGGCTGATGGCGGTGGCCTTCGGTGAGGATCGCTTCGGCAGCGGCGAGCGGGAATCCAGGTCGCCGCACCGGTCGTCACCCAGCTGGCGCTGCCGCGTTTTCTCGCCAGCGGCGACCAGAGCAACCTGGCGCTGGACCTGCACAACACCACCGACACCGAACAACCATTGAGCCTGCAGCTACAGGCCACAGCCCCGCTCATCCTCAACGCTGAGCTCGAGAGACTGCTGCTGGCCGCCGGCGAGAAGCGGACCCTTCGCTACCCTCTGCAGGCGGGCGACCGATTCGGCCTGGCGCAGATCCACCTGGCGGTTGAGGGCAAGCAGATCGAACCATTCCAGCGCCACTGGCAGCTGACGGTACAGCCCGCCTGGCCTGCGATTCGGGAGTGCCGTTCCCTGACCA
>NZ_AFOC01000155.1:0-4826 GCF_000224455.1 endosymbiont of Riftia pachyptila (vent Ph05) | reverse complement strand
TCGGTGGTGCGGGACTCGGCCACCTTGGTGTAGACCCGCACCTTGGGGAGCTGGTCGGTGAGGATGGCGGCGGTCTCCTCGTTCTTGACCCGCAGCATGATCAGGGTGTTGAGGTTGCCGCTCACCTGGCCCGCCTTGGCCCGGTCACCGATCCCGGCCTCGATGTCCGAGGCGGTCTGGGTGTAGGCGGTGACCTGCACCCCGGCGCCGCCCGCCTTGTTGAGCAGGGGGATGAACTCGTCGCCGATCAGCTCGTTGAACTCGTCGGCGTGGATGGCGATGCGGGCGCGGCGGTGCCCGGTGACCTCGGGCAGGCCCAGGGTGTCGCCGTGCTTGTAGAGCTGGCCGGCGATGGAGGTCAGGTCCGCGAACATGGAGTTGCCCACTGCCCCGGCCACCTCGGCGTCCGACAGCGCATCCAGCCCCACGTAGACGATACCCTGCTGGCGGATCACCCGCATCCAGTCCAGGATGGGGCGGGGATCGCGGGTGTCGCCGTAGTCGGGCGCCAGCAGCTCGCCGCTCTTGCCGCTGGTCAGCTTCTCCAGCAGCGGCAGCAGGCTCGCGGTCAGCTTGTCGAAGTAGGTCTTGTCGTACTCGAAGGCGGAGCGTAGGCCGTCGGCGACGGGATCGTAGAGATTGCGTTCCTTGGCGAACTTCACCAGCGCCACCGCGTGCCGGTCCCGGCCGCGCAGGGCCAAGGGCAGCTTCTTGTCGTCGATGTTACCCTCGATGGTCTGCACCCCCGGCCGCCAGTCGCCGGGGAACTCGCTTTCCAGCCACAGGTGGTAGTAGTCCACCAGCAGCGGCTCGATGTTGGTGACGTAGCGGGCGACGGCGGCATAGTCGGGCTTGCGTCCCAGTCCTACCAGCGCCCGTGCCACGATGTTGGTGAAGCGCCAGGCGAACTCGCGGAAGGCGGCGGAGTTGCCCTGGGAGGGCAGCTGCGAGGCGATGCGGGTGGCCACCTCGGTGATGCGGCCGAATTCGCCCACCGGGTTGTAGCGTTCCGAGATCTCCGGGAAACCCAAGTGGAAGATGTGGAACTGGTCCAGCCGGCCGGCGCGCCTGGCTTCCGCGAACATGCGGCGCAGTAGGTCCACGTCGCCCTTGGGGTCGAATACGATCACCGTCTCGCCGCGGCGGATGTCCTGGCTCACCAGCAGCTCCGCCAGGCGGGTCTTGCCCACGCGGGTGGTGCCCAGCACCAGGGTATGGCCCACCCGGTCGCCCAAGTCCATCCAGATGGCACGCTCGTCCTCCAGGCCGACGCCGTGCAGGGCCGGATCACCGCCCAGGGGCGGCAGGGGACGCACCGGGTTCCACCAGGCGTCGGTGCGGGTGAGCCGGGTCAGCCAGCCGAGCAACCCCGACAAAATCGCCGGGAGCGATTTTGGACGTGCGTAGCACGGCCCGGAGGGCGAACCCCAGGGATGGGGTGAGCAATGCTCGAAGCGCAGTTCGAACGCCCGGGCGGCCCGATGGAACACGCCCGGTTCCAGCCAGCGCCTGGCCTGGGGTGAGCGCACCTCCACCAGGCGTTGGCTGTGGCGCTGGTCCCATGGGAAGCCCCGGCCAAGAAACAGCTTGTGGCGGGAAAGGGGGATATGCTTCGCGGACAGCACGTAACGGGGCAGGCGCCGCAGCTGCCGCCGGTAGCGCACGAGGCAAAAGCCCTGCCAGGCGCGGACCAGACCCAGTGCCCCGAATCCGGCCGCGGTCACTTCGGCCAGGCCCGGCAGGAGGGGAAAAAACAGCATGGGGTCGTGGAGCAGCACCACCGCCAGCCCGACGAGCACGGTGGCCGGAATAAACTCGATGACGGGACGCAGCCGGTTGTCGAAGATGGGTCCCATAGGGGATCACGCCTTCTGCGTCAGGTGAGGGTTGGGCGGTGGCAGCTGCAGGCCGAGGACCTGCTCGGGTTCGGTGATCAGGAGGCCGTTGATGCGGCTTTGCTTGCGGTCGCCCTTGACCTGGTAAGACCAGATGTTGGTGGCCTGCGGAGTGCGCTTGTGCAGTTTGAGTTTCTGGAAACGTTTCTGTACCGGCGTCCAGTTCTCCCGGTCGAAGTCCTTGAAAATGCCGGGGCTCACCAGCAGCAGGCCTTCGGGAACGACATGGACGCGGGCGTTCACCGCATTGATGAGAAGAGCCCCGGAAGCGAGTCCCTCCTTCAGCCAGTGAAGAAAGCGATGGCCGGGATCGTCCTCTTCGGGGGCCTCTGTCTTTCGTGGTTCCGAAGGCGATTCTTCAACGGTTGTTTCCGATGCGTCATCGGCATCCGATGGTGATGGTTCCGGCCCTGGTGTGGCCTTTGGGTCCTCACTTGTCGTGTCGTCCCGGTTTTCTCCCACCGGCACGACACTGCCATCGAACACCGGCGGCCGGGCGTCCGGGTCCGGCCACAGGGTTTGCACGGGAAAGCGCAGCACGGTGAGCTGTTGCGACCAGTCACCGGTGGTCACCTGCACGGTCCAGACGGCCCGATCGCCGTTGGGCGTTAGTAACCCGTGTTGTTGCAGCTCGTCCATCAGCCGGTCGTTGCGCGTCGGCACGCCCTCTTGGCCTTCCTGGCCCAGGTGTTCGCGCAGGGCATCCAGCACGCGTTTGCTGACCAGCCACAGGTCGTCGTTGAGCCGCCAGCCGGCGGCGCCCGGGCGGTTCAGGGGCAGGGTGCCCTGATCCAGCAGGTAACGCAGGCCGGTTAGCAGCCGGGCGACGAGGGGTTTGCGCCGGGCGTCCTGCCCGACGCCCCAATGGGGCCAGCGTCGCTGTGCTCCGCTGTCCAAAATCGCTCCCGGCGATTTTGTGCGCCGGGCCGAGGGCATGCGGGCCGGCACCCCGGCCAAGTCGCTCGCCACAGACAGTCCGTCAGCCCGGTGCACCAGCTCGCCGAGGACGCCGGCCTGGTCGGTACCCCCGGAGAGGGTGGCCAGCCAGGCCGCGAAGACTTCCGGATCGGAGGCCAGCCAGCTCAGGCCCCGCTGGGGCAGGATGAAGCGGACCAGCAGGGGCGGGACCCGTTCGTGGAACCGGTAGCGCCGTTCCCGCACGAACTCCACCCGGTACCAGCCCGCCACGGCGGGGAGGGGGCCGGCCCAGGGATCCCAAGGTCCGAGTTCTCGACCTTGCCGGTCGTACAACCGCACCCGCTGGTCGGTGACCGGCTTGCCAAGGTCGTGGAGCAGGGCGCCGGTGGCCGTGGCGTAGGTCCAGAGGTCCTGCCGGGCGGCCAGCTCCTCGGCGGTGGCCCCCGGGGGCAGCAGCCGGCCCCGGCGCAGTTTCAGGGCCTCGCGCACCACCTCCAGTCCGTGGACCAGCATGCCGCCCGGGCCGGCGTGGTGGTGGGCCTCCGAGGCCGGCAGCTGCTGGACGAAGCCGGCGTAGGCCTCGAAGACCGTGGCGTAGAACGCCTTCCAGTGGGCGCGGGGGACCCCGACCAGTTGTCGGATGGCGGCCAGCTGAGACCGGTGCGGGCGGAGCAGGGTACCGGCATCCAGCACCGGCAGAGCCCCCTCCACCGGCGGGTCGAGATGGCGTCTTCTGCTCCAGAGACTCAGCAGCGCACCCATTGGTCCAGCCATTTCGAGACCTCTTCGGGGCGGGGCCAGGGCGCCCAGTCGCGCCAGAAGTGCACAGCGTTGTCGTGCCGTTTCAGGAAATCCTCGAGCGGGACCACGAGCGGATTCCACATCTCGCCAGCGGCCGCCGCCCGGTACTCGAACAGGGTCAGGCGGCAGAGCTGGTGGCGCAGAATGGCCGCCTGGCGCGGAAGCGGCGCCGCAATGGCGGCCCGCAGGGCGCCCAGGACGACGGCCGAGGGAAGCTCGTCCGGGTCCTCGATGACCCTTTCCAGGCCCCTGAGATGCTCGAGCAGGATCCGGCAGGGCTCTATCCACGGGCCAAGCCCAGCCTCGTGGATGTGGGCGAGCGTGATGCGGGATATGGATGGCGTGCTCATGCGTCGGCACTGTGCCAACGCCGACCGATTCACACCACGGAAAACGTGATTACCGTTCCGGGCGGGTTTCGCAGAGGCGGATGCGCCGCCCTTTGCGAAACCCTTTCATCGCCGCGCGCCCTTCGAGCGCGGCGGCCCTTTCGGGTAGGGCCTTTGCCGTTACTTACCATTCCCTTCTTTCCTTTAGTACCTCCAGAACCCTTTTGGCAAGTGTCAGATGGATGTGGAAGTTTTCGGAGAGTTAACGGCGTCAAGAGTAAAATGCCTGTATATGCGGCAAAGAACGGTAGACAGTAGGTTTCTGCCTGAATATATTAGAGCGATGACTTAAATTGCCAAGAATGGGCCCTGAATACCCATACACTTTTTCATACAGGCGGGCCTGAAGTTCTCAAGCCCAGGCCGCCTATGAGGTAATTGAAAAATGGCTGAGATGGAAGATCGTTGGTTATCGGTAGGAGAAATATGCACCTACCTTGGTGTGAGCAATGACACCGTTTACAGGTGGATCGAGAAGCACGATATGCCTGCTCATCGCGTGGGTCGTCTCTGGAAGTTCAAAAAGGACGAAGTCGACGGATGGGTGAAAGAAGATGGTGCAGCTGAACACACAAAAAGGAATCCTGATAAGGAATGAAGAACAATAGATACAGCATGTCATTTACAACGGGCAGTCTCTTTCATCGTGAATCGGTGAAGCTGGCCGCGCTGTATTTTAAGCTCAAAGACTGGAACGCTGTTAGAGATAAGGTTATTTCTGAGAATTTATTACAAGCCAGGACGCTTAATACTTCTAAACGTGTCTGTCGCGAAATTATTTCTCGGCTGAAAAAGCTCAACTCTTCTGAGCTTGAATTATTGG
>NZ_AFOC01000156.1:0-4777 GCF_000224455.1 endosymbiont of Riftia pachyptila (vent Ph05) | reverse complement strand
CCAGGATCCGTGCCGCGCTCGCCTGCGCCTATATTGGCAGCTCCCTGCCGCTGAAGGCGCTGGAGCAGCTTGATATTGCCCTGGACAAGGCGCCTGATCACGCCTTCGCCCACTATCTGAAGGCCATCGCCCATCTGCATCGGCGGGCGGTCCATTCGGCGGAAAAGAGCATCCAGGCGGCACTGGCCCTGGAGCCGGATGACGCCGACTATATCGGCTGTCTGGCGGAGGTACGCTATTTCCAGAATCGTGGCAGTGAATCACGGCGGCATCTGGACGAGGCGCTGGCGATCGATCCCGAAAACTGCAACCTGTTGCTGATCAGCGCCGACCGTACATCCGCGCTTCCCCGCAAGCAGATGTTGCTGGAGCGGGTATTGCGCCAGCATCCCACCGACCCGTATGTGCAGAAAGCGCACCGAACCCTGACGGCGCGCCGGCGTAGATCGACGCTGTTGCTCGCCCTGCTCATCGCCCCGCTGGTTGCCGGCCTGTTTCTCTCTTACGGGGGGAACAAGGATGGGGTTGCCCTGATCATTCTCTCTCTGGTGACCGGCTATCTGCTGGCGGCGGGTCGCTCGTTGCAGATCATCGGCAAATTTTTCGCCAGACTGGCGCGCCGAGTCCATTTCCACTACCAGCAGGGATCGCTGCGGCATAAGGCGGACGAGTTTTGGCGCGACCACGCCAATGGCTGGACACTGCTTATCGTGATCGGCGCACTCATTGCGGGTATCGCAGAACGAGGCGGGTTACCCGTGGAGTTTCGTAATGCCCTGTTTGGGCCGCTGATCATGCTGATCTATCATCGCATGAGGCATCTGTGGAGTTTTTTGTTTCCCTTTCTCATCCATCTACTGCTGGGAGGTGTCATCCTGTCGTTGGCTGGCAAGCATCCTGCGGTCGCCCTGGGGGGCGGGGCACTGGTCGTGGTGTTGCAGTCGGTCGTCCTCAACAAATGGTATTTGAGTTATTTCAAATGATGTCACCCGAGTAGTACGCCAGGGGGCGGAGTCAAACCGCATAGAGTGCGGTGGGAATAGTGATGTGGTCGGGGCGGCTTCACTCCGACCTCTTTGGTTAGGTAGATGCTGATGAGTGAAAAAGAACGAATTCCAGTCAATCAGGAGGGGGATGAGGCACTACTGTTCACCCCGATTGCCCCGGCGTCGAACCCGATCGGCTTTGATGATATCGGCGGCATGGATGAGCTGAAGCGTGAGGCGCGGATGAAGATCATCCAGCCGTTCAAGAATCCCGAGCTGTTCCGCAAGTTTGGCAAGCGCGCTGGCGGCGGCATCATGCTCTACGGCCCGCCGGGTTGCGGCAAGACCTTCTTTGCCCGCGCTATCGCCCGGGAGTGCGGTGCCCACTTCTTCAATGTCGAGATCGACGATATCCTCGATATGTGGATGGGCAACAGCGAAAAGAATATCGCCGCTCTGTTTCAAGCCGCCCGGGCCAGCCGTCCGGCGGTGATCTTCTTCGATGAGATCGATGCGCTGGGGCGCAACCGCACCCTGTCGCGCCACAGCACTATCAGCACCACGGTCAACAAGTTTCTCTCCGAACTCGATGGACTGGCCTCGGACAACGACAATATCCTGGTGCTAGCGGCCACTAACGCGGTCTGGGATGTGGACAACGCCTTCAAGCGCCCGGGGCGTTTCGACCGGGTGATCTTCGTTCCACCACCCGACACCAGAGCCCGGGCGGCGATTTTCCGTATCAAACTAGAGGGACTGCCGGTCGAGTCGATTGACGTGGATGAGCTGGCGCAGGCCACTCCGCACTTTTCCGGCGCTGACATCGCCGGTCTGATCGACCGGGCCATCGAACGGGTGCTGGAAGAGATCATGGAGACAGGTGAAGAGCGGCAGCTGACCATGAACGACTTGCAGATTGCTCTGAAGCAGGTCAAACCCTCTACCCGTGAGTGGCTGGAAACCGCTAAAAGCTACGTTGAATACGCCAATAGCAGCGGCCAGTACGATGAGCTGCAGGCCTACCTGGAACGGTCCATGCCAAAGCGACGGATGGGCTTCTTGTAACCCCAGGGATCGGAGTCAAACCGCATAGAGAGTGGTGGGAATAGCAATGTGATTGGGGCGCTTTGACGCCAACCCCTTCGGCCGATCATCTGATGTTCAATGATGGGTCTCGGGAGCCGCCGGTTCGGCCTGGCGGATCAGCTCGAAGGAACTCCTCCCCATAGTGTTCCAGTTTGACTTGGCCGACGCCGTCGATGTTGAGCAGCGCGGCGGGGGTCTCCGGGCGCCAGATCACCATCTCTGCCAGGGTGGCGTCGTGGAAGATCACGTAGGGCGGTACCCCCTGCTCCTCGGCCAGCTCCTTGCGTAGGGTGCGTAGATCCTCCCACAGCTCTAGGTCGGCTGGGTCACTGAAGCGCCGCTGCACCTTTTTCTTTTTGATCTTCTCGGGCTTTCGTTCGCGGCGCAGATCGAGCCGGGTCTCGCCGCGCAGCACTGGTCGGGCCTGCTCGGTGAGGCGCAGGCCGCCGTAACCTTGGATGTCGACCGCCAGCAGGCCGCGTACCACTAGCTGTCTGAAGATTGAACGCCATTCTGGACCGCTGAACTCCTTGCCGATGCCGTAGACTGAGAGCTGCTGGTGACCGAAGTTGCGGATGCGTTCGCTGTCGGCGCCATGCAGCACGTCGATCAGGTAGTTGACGCCGAAGCGCTGGCCGGTGCGGTAGACAGCGGAGAGGGCCTTCTGCGCCGCCTTGCTGGCGTCCCAAGTCTCGGGCGGTAGTAGGCAGTTGTCACAGTTGCCGCAGGCGGCATCCAGTTGGTCGTCGAAGTAGGCGATCAGTGCCTGACGGCGGCAGCTGGTAATCTCGCACAGGCCGAGCATTGCATCGAGCTTGCGCCGCTCCACTGTCTGTTGAGCCTCCGGGGCGTCGGACTGTTCGATCATCTGCCGTAGGGTGATGACGTTCTGCAAGCCGTAGCTCATCCAGGCGTTGGCGGGCTCACCATCGCGACCGGCGCGACCTGTCTCCTGATAGTAGGCCTCGATGCTCTTGGGCAGGTCGAGATGGGCGACGAAGCGCACGTCGGGCTTGTCGATGCCCATGCCGAAGGCGATGGTGGCGACGATGATCACCCCTTCTTCCTTGAGAAAGCGCGCCTGATGCTGTTCTCGCAGCTGGTGCGGCAGTCCAGCGTGATAGGGCAAGGCGCTGCGCCCCTTGTTACTGAGCCATTCGCTGACCGATTCGACCTTCTTGCGTGACAAGCAGTAGACGATGCCTGCATCGCTGGGGTGTTCACGCTGCAGAAACTGCCAGAGGGCGTCGCGTTGACGCTCATGTTGGCCGATATGGTAGCGGATGTTGGGACGGTCGAAGCCGCTGACAAACTGTGGTGCCTGCTCGAGGCCGAGTCGTGTGGCGATCTCTCGGCGGGTGGTTTCGTCGGCGGTGGCGGTGAGGGCGATGCGCGGGATCTGTGGGAAACGCTCCTGCAGTAGCGAGAGCTGGATATATTCAGGGCGGAAGTCGTGACCCCACTGGGAGACGCAGTGGGCCTCGTCGATGGCGAACAGGGCGATCGGACTCTGTGCGAGCAGCTTCAGGGTGCGGGGCTGCAGCAAGCGCTCTGGCGCCAGGTAGAGCAGGTCGAGAGTGCCTGAGCGCAGCTCGGTCTCGATTTGGGCGGCGGCCTGTGGCTCCAGGGTCGAGTTGAGGAAGGCAGCCTGGATGCCGAGCTCGTTGAGCGCCGCCACCTGATCCTGCATCAGCGCAATCAGCGGTGAGACGATGATGCCGACGCCGTCGCGGAGCAGTGAGGGGATCTGGTAGCAGAGGGATTTGCCGCCGCCGGTGGGCATAATCACCAGCGCGTCGCCGCCTTCGCTCAACTGCTGGATGATCTCGGCCTGCTGGCCGCGGAACTGCTGGTAGCCGAAGGTCTCGCGGAGGATCTCCAGGGCCTGATCAGCGGCGCTCATCCCTGGGGCTGGCGAAATTGGTAGAGGCGGTCCCTTTGGCGTTGATGGGCGAGGTAGAGTGGCACCACAGCTTCGATATCGGTGGGCTCGATGCCAAGCTGTTCGAGACCGTTTTCGTCGCAGACACTGTCGCTCTGTAGCGACAGGTAGTTGTCCATGGTAAAGGGCTTGCCGGGCAGCTTTTCCATCACCCTGGCCTGTAGNGGGCTGCGCTGTCGCCTAGCTCCATCAGGATGCGCTGTTTGCCGATGGTCTGGGCGGTGTAGCTCACCAGTTCCCCCAGGCTGAAACTGCGCGGGCCGCACAGGTCATAGTGGTGGCCGAAGGTGCGGCTGTCGTCCAGCGCTTGGCTGAATGCCTCTACCACATCACCCACATAGACTGGGGCGAAGCGGCTCTCGGCGCAGGCCAGCGGAAACAGCAGCGGGGCGCGTTCCAGCAGGCCGGCGAAACGGTTGAAGAAGCTGTCGCCGGGGCCGAAGATCACCGAGGGTCGGAAGCTGGTGACTGCGGCGAAGCCGCCGCCGCGGGTGTGCGCCCAGCTTTCGCCCTCACCTTTGGAGCGTAGGTAGTGGCTGGAACCATTGGCCTCGCTGGCGTTCAGCGCGCTCATGTGCAACAGGCGTTTGATGCCCGCGCTGCGACAGGCCTCGACCACCACATCCACCAGCTCCACGTGCAGGCGGTGGAAACTCTGGCCAGTAGTCTCGTTGAGAATGCCGATCAGGTTGATGATGGCGTCGCAGCCCTGGAATTGACGGCTGAGTGCGGCCCTATCGAAAATGTTGCTTTTGACCAGTTC
>NZ_AFOC01000157.1:0-4676 GCF_000224455.1 endosymbiont of Riftia pachyptila (vent Ph05) | reverse complement strand
AGGGATACCCGCCCCCCGATCCAGGATCTGGATCTCTGCCATCGCTCCATCACACTGCAGCCGCACCTCAAGCGGTTTCCCGTCACCATACTGCAGGCCATTTCCGAGCAGATTGGAGAGGACCCGGCGTAACGCCAGCGGGCTGAAGCGCATCGGGCATGGCGGCGGATCGGCCCACTCGATCGCAACCGGCTGCTGCCGGTAGTCCGCCACGACCTCTGCCAGGAATGCAGCCAGATCCAGCAGCTGTTCGTCCTGTGGAGCACCCTCCAAACCTCTGGCCAATTCAAGGGTGCGCCTGATCAGCAGATCCATCTCCTGCAAGTCCTCGCGCATGCCGTTTATCAATTCAGGTTCACTCTTCTCATCGAGTAACGCCAGCGCCAGCTGGAGGCGCGCGATCGGGGTGCGAAGGTCGTGGGATATCCCCCCCAACAGGGTGGTCCGGTTGGTCAGCAGCTGCTGGACCTGCCCGGTCATGCGGTTGAAGTTACGCGCCAGCACCGCCAGCTCTTCAGGCCCCTCTTCCGGCAGAGACTCAGGCCGCTCCCCCCGGCCAAAGCGGGATGTCGCACTGGCAAGCTGAGCCAGCGAATAGGTTTGGCGCCTAACGAGTAGCAGCGAGCTGATCAGAGTGATCATACTGCCACCGAGCAGCAGCAGGAGCACCGCGAGCGGCGGACTGGCGTCGTTATGCTTAGAGGAGAAACCGATGCGCACGGTCCGCTCTGCCATCGGCACATCCACCCAGGCCCAGTCATCTGCCGTGCCACCATCAAGCAGCTGGATCTCTTGGCCCAGCCGTCGCGACAGTGCCGTCTCGAGAAATCTCAGATAGGGGCTCTTGTAGCGCACCGGCTTTAGCTGAGCCTCGGCAGAGACCAGTGAAAGGCCATGCTGAAGATACAACTCATCCTCAAAATCGGGGCGCGTATCCGGTGGCAGTTCCACCCAGGTCTGTGCCGACAGGACGATCAGTGCGGCAAGATCCCCAGACGCCTGGCGTGCCATCGGCACCAGGATGTAGTAGACGATCACCCCGCTGGAAAACAACAAAAAGGTCAGCATAGACACCGCCATGATCTGGCCGGTGTATCTTAATAGGGTCTTTCTGCGCGGCACAGCTATCCCCGGAAGGCTTCACCCTGAGGGGTAAACAGATACCCCTTGCCCCACACGGTGCGGATAAACTCGGGGACTTTCGGATCGGTCTCGATCTTGCGCCTCAGGCGGGTAATCCTCACATCGATACTGCGGTCAAATGGCGAGCGATCGTATCCTTTCAGCAGATCGACCAGTCTGTCTCGGCTCAGGATCTGATTGGGGTGTTCGACAAACACCTCCAGCAGGGCCAACTCTCCACTGGTAAGGGAAATCCGGTTGCCATCGCGGGTCAGGGTGAGCGTACTCAGATTGAGTTGGAACTCGCCAAACTCCAGCAGCTTCGAGGGGGACTGCATCGCTTCAGCGCCTTCCCCTGGCTGCCTGCGCCGCAACACCGCCCGTATCCGGGCCAGAAGTTCGCGGGGGTTAAACGGCTTCGGCAGATAGTCATCCGCCCCCACCTCCAGTCCGACAATCCGATCCACATCCTCACCCCGGGCAGAGAGCATGATGATCGGGGTATCCTGGCGCGCCCGAATCCACCGCGCCAGGGTCAGACCGTCATCGCCAGGCAGCATCAGATCCAGGATGATCAGGTCTACCACCGCCTCTGCCAGATGACGCTGCATCGCCACCCCATCTTCACAGGCGCTAACTTGAAACCCCTGTTCACCCAGGTAACGCTGCAGCAACTCCCGCAGGCGGGGGTCATCATCAACGATCAGCAGCTTGGTGTTTTTTGTGTCCACCCCTGCGAGTCTACCAGAGGCGGCCTCGATCTGGCTCCGAGAGTGGCCGGCTGAAATAGGTTGAAACACTTTAGCGGTGAAATGGAATGGATTTGGGCTCAATTGTCATTATCATCCCAGTTATGGAAGTGTGACCGGGATAACTGTTTAGGGGGGTCTGAATCGTGAAAGCACGCTGGCCGATAGCAGCCATGTTTGGGGGGATCGCGCTCGCCAGCCCGGCGTGGTCTGACGATACCATCAGCGCGCCACTGTTACTGGAGGAATCAGCCACGTCGCCTGAGCCACACCACCAAGAGAAAGCCGTTCAAGGCAGGGACAATCCTATGAAGGTCGACAGCCAAGCCGCTGCCGGCAATCGCGCGGCATCCACTCCAGACAAGAAGCACACCCGATTTGGCGTTGGTTATGAGTACCGCATGAAGATGCAACGACCTGGGCGCAGCCACCGGCCAGCGCGTCCACATCGCCCGGTTCGACCGAACCGCCCCGGACGATGAGAGCGTATCTGCAGTTCATAAGACCCTGCTCAAAACACCCCGTTGCGTTCCTGCCTGGGTGGCGCACCCACACCCTCATTCTCTTCTGCAGCATCGCGATGAGCAGTCTGGATGCCTCTGAATATGAATCGGGGAGCTTCAGTTTTAGTCTCGGCATGGATTACAGCTCCGGCGACTATGGCCTCGCGGCCGACACCGAGATGCTCTATCTGCCGGCAACATTGGAATACAGTCAATTTCCCTGGCGGCTGGCCATCACCATCCCCTACCTACGTATAACCGGCCCAGGCGGAGTGATTGGCGGTAATGGTGGTGGGATAATCGTCAAAGATGATACAGATCGTCGCAGCAACCGGGGAGGCAGTGGTGGAGAGACTCCAACGCTACGCACCCAGCAGGGATTAGCCGATATCGTAACCAGTCTCTCCTACGCGCTCGATCCATTATGGAATCTGCCGTATGCAGTTGACCTGATTGGCGAGGCAAAACTTGCCACCGCGGATGCGGAAAAAGAGCTGGGCAGCGGCAGCAATGACTACTCCCTACAACTCAATATGGCTGCCACCCAAGGCCGGTTAACACCTTTTTTTACCCTCGGTTACCGCCTGATGGGGGATCTACCCCAAATGGAGCTGAGTAACGTCAGCTTTGCTTCACTCGGCCTCGACTATCGCCTGAGCCGTTCGCTCTATAGCGGGATCAGCTTCGACTACCGGCAGGCATACTCAGCGACCGCTGCTGAATTGAGGGAATGGGTTGCCTACCTGAATTGGGAGATGGACAACAGCTGGTCGATAAACGGCTATGGCGTAGCCGGCTTCTCCAATGCCAGTCCGGATGCCGCTGTTGGAATACAATTGCGTTACGCTCGCTAGTGGGCCTTGCTCCACAATCATGGCTTAACGCCATAGATTCTGCTGCTTCTCATATCCCCCACACCAAAATCATCATCTATATGGGCTGATTTCAGGCAACAAGTCCGCTCACGGAAACAGATTGAAACACTCTGCAGGTCTACAGAAATAGCGNAGAAACTATTCATACCTAACCTCTGTCATACACGCGGCGAGTTGAGTATCGCCGATAATCCTTCAGGAGATTAAGTATGAAGCCAAAGCAACCCATAATTGCACTTTCGATTGTCGCCCTGCTCACTGCCGCACCTGTTCATGCAGGTTGGAAACATCAGGGCCAGCAGCCAGACAGCTACACTAGTCAGCCGATCACATCCGAGCCATTAAGCCTCGAAGAGAGCGAAAAGCTCACCTTCATGCGGGAGGAGGAGAAACTGGCACGGGATGTCTACCTGACCCTCTACGAGCAGTGGAAACACCCGGTCTTTTCCAACATCTCCAGTTCTGAACAACGACATATGGAGGCCATGGAGAGACAGCTCGACAACTATGAAATTGTCGACCCGGTCATGGATGACAGCATCGGCATGTTTACCAATACCGATCTGGCCAACCTCTACGCCGAACTCATCGCCAAGGGGCAGACATCACTCATCGATTCACTCATGGTCGGCGCCCTGATCGAAGAGATCGATATTGAAGATCTGCAACACGCCATTGCAGATTCCACTCACCCGGATCTTACCCAGACCTACGAAAACCTGATACGCGGCTCACGCAACCATCTCAGAGCATTTGTCCGGCAGATTGAAAGCCTGGGCGTTCCCTACACAGCACAGGCACTGGATCAGCTGCAGGTGGAGATAATCTTGGAGCAGCCGATGGAACAGGGTCGCACGACACGCGGCAGACGCTAAAAACCAAAACAAGACGATGAATTGAGGACTATCTGATGAAAAAAAGTTTGATTACAACGCTCATCCTGAGCGGCCTGCTCCCCGCCACCGGCGCCCTGGCAGCAGAGGACTACACACAATACTCGACCCCTGATCTGCTGCAGATGGGGGATGAGGTTCCGCTACATGAGCGAAGCAGATCGTGATGCCTATCGCAGTGAGCGACAGAGCCGTATGCAGAGCATGAGTCAGGAGGAGCGACAGACCATGCGCAGCGAGATGGGCACAAGCTCTGGCGGGTATAGAAACATGGCCGGTGCCGAGCAGGGCCAGGGGAGTATGACCCGCTCCCGCCTGCGGGATGGCTCAGGTGACGGCGGTGGCCAGAGGCGCGGGGGCGGTTTCGGTGGAGGCGGAGGCCGCGGGCGCCGCTAAACCGGCAATCAAATAGCGTGTTACCGGCTTGATAACCGCAAACGTTCAGCTTGATTTGCCCATGCAGCCATCCCAGCATGGCTGCATGGGCGGTTCGACTAACCAAGTCGAGCAGTTGGCATCCTCTGCCCTCTGCCC
>NZ_AFOC01000158.1:0-4593 GCF_000224455.1 endosymbiont of Riftia pachyptila (vent Ph05) | reverse complement strand
GAAGCGTTATGAAACGTTGCGCAAACGTGCGCTGGAGTCTGGTGTGATGCTGCCGAATCGGCCGCCTTGGGAAGAGCATCGGGGCATGATGCCGGAGTGGATCTCCATGGAAGAGCGCATGCAACGCATGGAGAAGCTACGCGATATGTCTCCTGAAGAGCGGGATGCATACCGCAATGAGCGCTACCAGGAGATGCGAGAGCGTGCCGCAGCTATGGGGCGAGAGATGCCAGAGACACCACCCTGGAAGGCAAGAGAAGAGGCGCGGGCTGCCGCAGAGGCGGAGTGGAAAAAGCATCAGGAAGTCATTGACGGGATGACCCCGGAACAGCAGGCGGCCTGCCGTGCCATGAAACGCCGCCACATGCGAGGTGGCCGGGGTGGTTGGGGGCCTATGATGCATGGGCCCGGCATGGGGCGTGGCAATCCGCAGGGTTTTGGACCGGGGCCGTATGGCGCCATAAACAACTTCTGGAGCCCTGACTACTGACTTGACGGCACCCGGGTACGCCCGGGTGCCCCGCTCTATTTCTGGGCTTTTTTTGCCAGGAGTGCGGCCTCGTCTTTTTGCAGATACTTCCATGGCAGAGGCAGCAGCGAAGGCACCTTTGCACAATAGCTTCGATAAACATCACCATGAAAGGCGATGAGCTTCTGCTCCTCCAGTCTGGATCCCAGCACAAAGTAGAGTGTTATCAGGATCGCTGAGAGCAGATAGGCGCCATTCATTGACTGGGACCACACAATCACCAGCCCAAGGCTGTACCAGGGATGCCGAACAAAGCGATGCAGAGGCGATATCGTGAATGCCTCCTGATCGATCTGAGAGCCGCTTCTCCTGTCCGACAGCTGTCGCAGACCGATGAACTCCTTGCTGTCGTAATAGCGCAGTGACCAGAAAAAACCCGCGATTGCCGCCAGTGATGCGCCGCCACTCAGCCAGCGACCGATGCCCTGCCACTGCCAGAGCATCTCGCCAGGCCAGCTGTAGAGTAGCGCCAGTGGTGGAATCAGCAGCAGCACTGCCAGCAGGTTGAAGAGTAGCCGATACCAGGCTGCCAAGGCGGGCCAGCTGCCGATTAGCCTCTGTTTGAAGCCAAGTGAGGCGAACAGGGAGTGCAGTGCAAAATAGGCCAACCAGGCCAGCGCAAGCATGGTGAGGTGTTCCGTTGGCTGCATTGCGCTACCGGGTGTTGCCTAGTCTGGCTAAATGAGATGCGGTAGTGCAGCTATCCAACAAACTTGCCGCTTTGCAGACGTTGTGCCTCCATCAATTCCAGTTCTCGGGAGCCGGAGATGACGATCTCGTGGTCCGGCACAAAGTCGAGTTCCGGATCGAGCCGCTGATAAGGCACAGCGTTGAGGATCACCTTCATGGCGTTGATGCGGGCTTGGTGCTTGTCGTTGGAGCGGATGATGGTCCAGGGTGCGTGAGTGGTGTTGGTGCGGCGCAGCATCTCATACTTCTGATTGGTGAAGTCATCCCAACGATCCTGCGCCTGTACGTCGATCTCGGAAAGCTTCCACTGCCGTAAAGGATCGCTCTTGCGCCGTTCAAAACGCCGCGCCTGCTCCTCCTTGGTGACCGAAAAATAGAGCTTGACCAGGATCGTACCCTGGCGCACCAGATCCTTCTCAAAACCGGGGCAGCCGATCATGAAATGTTCGTACTCTTCTTGGGTGCAGAAGCCAAAGATTGGCTCCACCACGGCGCGGTTGTACCAACTGCGATCGAACAGTACCACCTCGCCGCCGGATGGACATTCGCGCACATACTTCTGGAAGAACCATTGGGTACGCTGCTCTTCAGTGGGTTTGCCCAGCGCCACCACTCGGTAGTGTTTTTCGTTCATGTAGCGGGTGACGCGGCGGATGGTACCGCCCTTGCCGGCGGCATCGCGTCCCTCGAAGAGGATGATCATGCGGGTACCGGTCCGCTCCAGATACTGTTGCATCTGTATCAATTCAGCCTGATAGGGCTTGAGCGCCTCCTCCCGTTCGAAGCGCCGAATCGCCTTTTTCTGATTCTTCTTCTGCCTGGCAACCTCGTCCCGTAACTGCTTCTGTTCATGCAGGAGTTCTGAAAGCCTGATCGGTTGATCATTGTAGAGGACAAATTCGGGATTCTGGATTTCATCATACATGATACAGCTCCTGCTCAGGGACGATACGAGGGTGGCGCAAATAGGGCGATCCAAACGATTAAGTATAGCCTTTTTTTATTTGTACCCCAGTGTCGATAGCTGAGATTAGACTCGATACGCTGATTCAATCTGCTCCCGGGTCAGCACGCCGAGAATCCGTTGGCCACCCCCTTTTTTACGTCGCGCGACATAGAGTGCCTCGGCGCCGCTTGAGTCGAGCCGTTCCACCGCCTCCTGCAGGGTCGCCTGCAGGGAGATATCGGCGAGCTGCAGGCGGCGCGCGGGAATCTCCATCAGATCGATCTCCTCCTCCATGGCCTCTTCGGCATAACGGGCCAGATCAGCGGCGTAGATCAGATCGGAGGGGGTTCCGTCGCTCTCCACAAGAAACCACTCGGGTGCTTCTGCCAAGAGGGAGATCAGTGCCTCGCGATGATTTCGGGAGTGGCAGTGGACCAGCTTCTGGCTCATTACCGATGCGACACCGATGCGGCGCAGGGATTGCATCACTGGATCGGTGCGATAGTTGAGGCCGCTCGATTCAAGGATCGCAATGAACAGAGATTTCTTCTGAAATATTTCACCACTGGTAAGACCGGCAATGACGATGGCGAGCATGCCAGGCATCACCACCTGAGGGCTGTTGGTGAGCTCGATGATCGCGGTTAGCGCCGCCAGCGGCGCTTGCAGGCTAGCGCCCATCATCGCCCCCATGCCGATCAGGGCATAGAAACCGGGGTCTGCGGTTGGAGTATTGAACAAAAGTGCCGGCAGCTCGGCAACAATCCCACCGATCGCCGCGCCGATGAAGAGTGCAGGGCCGATGATGCCGCCAGGGATACCCATGCCAATGCTGGCGGAGGTGGCAAAAATCTTGGCCAGTACCAACAGGATTAGCAGCCCCATGCCCAGTTCGCCGAGTAGGATGCTCTGTACCGTGTCGTAGCCAATACCGAGGACCTGTGGCAGAAACAGGCCGATGCCGCCAACCAGGGCCCCGGCAGTGGTGGTTCTGGCCCAGAAGGGCCAGGGTTTGCTGATCGCCGATGTTTTCTGTACCAGCTGAATAAACAGAGCCGAGGCGCTGCCGGCAACGATGCCGAGCAACGCCACCACGCCCAGCTCGCCAATCGAACTGAGCTGGAAATGCGGCATGGAGAAGGCACTGTCGCTGCCAAGAAAATAGACCGCCACGCCATTGGCGCCCACCGCCGCAAGGATGATCGGGATAAAGCTGCTCGGCGTGTACTCCATCATCACCACCTCGAGTGCGAAGATCACACCGGCCAGAGGGGTGTTGAAAGAGGCCGCGATGCCGGCGGCGGTGCCGCAGCCCACCATGGTACGGATGCTATTGTTGGGCAGAGAGAAGTGCTGGCCGAGCAGTGAGCCGGCTGCTGCGCCAAGGAATACATGCGGTCCCTCCCGCCCTACCGAGTGGCCGGAACCGATGGCAACCGCGGCACCAAAGAACTGCAGCAGAAACTCTCGCAGCCCCAGGTGTCCCTGATGATAGGCGAGACGCTCGATCAGCCGGGCGATCCCCAACACGTGTAAGCCACGGGCAAAGTGGTGGAAGATCAAACCGATCAGCAGTCCGCCCGCCACTGGCAGCAAAAATCGCAGCAGCGCGGGAAGGCCCTCATAGTTTTCCGCCAGATTGCCTGGCAGCAGGCTGCCCTGGGTACTCTCGACAAGTATCCGAAAGACGACGATCACAGCGCCGGCAATGACCCCGGTGATCAGCCCCAGCAATGCTAGCAGGAGCAGCGCATCCGGGCGCGCCAGATGCAGGCGGGTATGGTGGAGCCAGTCGTTGAGCGGTTGTCGCATCTGCTTCTGCATCTCTGATGTATCATGCCGCAGTCAGGCAGCAGTCGGTAGTAACCTTAACGGAGGGGCGGGAAGTTGTCAGCCAAGCAGAAGATGAGACTGAATGATTCGCAGGCCTATCAGACCAGCACAGAAATAGATCTTATGGAGCGGCTGTTGCCGTTGCATGGAGTGCGCGTACTGGAGTTGGGGTGTGGTGCTGCCTGGACGCTTCGAAAACTGGCAGAATGCTATTCCGACTCCCAGTTTATCGGCACCGAAGTGGATGAGATACAGCACCAGAAAAATCTTTCGCATGCAACGGTGAACCTCGAGTTTCGCCTCGAGGGTGCGCAGGCGATCAGCGAGCCGGAGCAGAGCATCGATCTGGTCTGCATGCTGAAGTCCCTCCACCATGTGCCGATTCAGCTACAGATGCCGGCGATGCAGGAGATCCATCGGGTGCTCAAGCCGGGTGGCATGGCCTGGATCTGCGAGCCGGTCTACAGTGGCGCGTTCAATGCGATCATGAGCCTGATTCATGATGAAAAGCAGGTTCGTGAACAGGCCTTCGATACACTGCGTCAGGTGGTGCAGAACGGCCTGTTTGAGCTGCACGCCGAGCACTTCTTCAATG
>NZ_AFOC01000159.1:0-4578 GCF_000224455.1 endosymbiont of Riftia pachyptila (vent Ph05) | reverse complement strand
GGTTGGCGCCGGTCAGGGTGATGACCGGGGGGGTGACGTCTGCGGGGAGCGTCACGGCGACCACGTTGACCGTGCGGGTGATCGCGGTAGCGGCGTTGCCGGCGCTATCCACAACGTTGTAGGTCAGAGTGTAGCTGCCGACGACACCGGTATTGACGCTGCCTGTGGCAACGATGCTGGCCGAGATATCGCCATCGAAAGAATCGTTGGCAGTCGCACCCTGATCGCTATAGCTTGCGCCGAGGATGACGGTCTGCGGGCTACTGCCAATGAGGCTGATGGCCGGGGGGGTCGTATCGGCTACCAGCACGCTCCGAGTCACTGCGGTAGCAGCATTACCGGCGGCATCCGAAACATTATACGTGAGGATGTAACTGCCGGGAGCGGAAGTGTCAACCACGCCGCTTTGCATGATGTTGGCGCTGATATCGCCATCTTTCGCATCGTTGGCGCTGGCGCCAGAATCAGTGTAGACGGTTCCCGCCTCAACAGTGAGGGCATTGGCGCCCAGCAGGGTGATGATGGGGGGATCGGTATCGTCACCGGCAGCGGCCGTGGTCATTGTATGATTGTCTACCACTTCCTCAACACAGCCTGACAGCAGGGCCGCTGCAATGAGCGCCAATGGGTAGTATGGTCGCTTGATCTTCTCGGTCAACATGGATAAACCCCCCGATTCTGTTTCGCTATCAGTTATTTTTAATGCAAGGGGATGCAGGGGAGGCGCTTGTCCGCAACCATCGGGCAAGCAATCAGTACCAACCTCCAGAAAAAACCAGATCCCTGTTCTCTATTCCCTAAATAACAACAAGAATGAATGGTACATTCTCTGGATTTTGTGGCACCGATCAACGCGGCATAACGTCTTTTTAGGTGGCTTTGTGATTGCTATCACGCTTATTTCTGGGGGGGGATCTGGCGCTGTGAGGACTATCAACTTCACGCATTTTGTAGATGAATTGGGGCGGACTTTGCGCTAGGCAGATCCTCTGCGCTGTCTATCCCGCAACCGATGCACCATGTGATCGAACACTAACTTCTGCCCGGCATCCAGCCCCATGTCCAATGTCAAAATTTGTGGACAAGGTTCCTGAATGGTGTGGGGTATGGGGCTGCTGCCCATCCGCGAAAGCAGTCTTCACTGCCTTGGCCGTACGATACTTTGCTTTCCAATTCCCAGAAATTGTGCAAGGGGGCGCAGCATCGGTTGGCGCAACACCAGGAATAATCTGGCACGCCCCGGCTCCCAGATCAATCATGGTTTTTTCATCAATATTGTCTAGAATGCCGAAGGTATTTCAGCGGTAAATAAAGGGCAAAGGACGTGAACAAGAGATCCGGCAAAGACGACGAGAAGATGAAAAAGGCCAAGAAGAAGGTGGTGAAAAAGAAGGTCAGCAAGAAGAAAGCGACGAACAAGGCCGCCAGCCCAAAGGGCCCGGTCAGGAAAAAGAGGGTGGCCAGAGTAGCGTCCCAACAAGCCACCACACCTCATCCCGAGGTCAGCCCCCGCGAGCGCTACGAGATGATCGCCACCATGGCCTACTACCGGGCCGAGAATCGCAACTTCGAAGCGGGCCACGAGATGGATGACTGGATCGAGTGCGAGCACATCGTCGACCAGATGCTGGCGCCGAAATAGTCCCGAGCAAAACAAGTTACGCACAATCTGAAAGGGGCAAACAGGCCCCTTTGTCACCCACCTCCCGCATAGATTTCTCTCAAACATCCTCTCGCCAAGGCGAGAGAGGGTATGATCCACCATACACATTCCAGACTGCCCACAAACACCGGAATCGATGGATAAAATACAGAGCAGCTCCGCACCACAAACCAGGCCAAAAAAGGCAAAACACACACCCATGATGCAGCAATACTTACGCATCAAGGGTGAATTCCCCGACATGTTGCTGTTCTACCGCATGGGGGACTTCTACGAACTCTTCTTCGACGATGCGGAGCGCGCCGCGCAACTGCTCGACATCACCCTCACCAAACGCGGCCAGTCCGCCGGCAAACCGATCCCGATGGCCGGGGTGCCCTACCACGCGGCGGAGAACTATCTGGCGAAGCTAGTGCGGCTTGGAGAATCGGTAGCAATCTGCGAGCAGATCGGCGACCCGGCGGCCAGCAAGGGGCCGGTTGAGCGCAAGGTAGTGCGCATCATCACCCCCGGCACCCTCACCGATGAGTCGCTGCTAGAGGAGCGTCAGGAGAATCTGCTGGCCGCTCTCAACCAGGTCGATGACAAGTTTGGCCTGGCGACCCTCGATCTGGCCAGCGGCCGCTTCATCGTACAGCAGTTCAGCGGCCTGGAGGCGCTGCAGGGGGAGCTGGAGCGGCTGCGCCCGGTGGAGCTACTGCTGGAAGAGGATAACCCGATCGCCGAGCGGCTCGGTCTGAAACGCGGCATCACCCACCGACCCGCCTGGCACTTCGACCTGGCATCCGCCGAGCAGCTGCTGACCCGCCAGTTCGGCACCCGCGACCTGGGCGGCTTCGGCTGCAACGACCAGCCGCTGGCGCTGGCCGCCGCCGGCTGCCTGCTGCAATACGTGGCGGAGACCCAGCGTAGCGCCCTGCCCCACATCCGCTCATTGCGCACCGAGCGACGCGAGGATGCGATCATCATCGACGCCGCCACCCGGCGCAATCTGGAGCTGGATCACTCGCTCTCCAACCAGCCGCAACACACCCTAGCGGGGATCATGGACCGCACTGCCACCGCCATGGGCAGTCGTATGCTAAGGCGCTGGATCAACCGTCCGCTGCGCAATCGGCAGGCGGTGGCACAGCGCCACACCGCCATCGAAGAGCTGCTTGAGCAGCGCGCCTTCCCCGAGCTGCGGGAGAGCCTGAAAGAGATCGGCGACATCGAACGCATCCTCACCCGGGTCGCCCTGAAGAGCGCCCGGCCGCGGGATCTGGCCACACTACGCGACACCCTGGATGTGCTACCGGCGCTGCAGTCACAGCTCGCTCCGCTGCAAAGCCCCTTGTTGACTGAGCTGGCCAGGCAGATCGACACCCATCCAGAGGAGCATGCGTTGTTGGCACGGACGATCATCGAGCAGCCACCAATGCTGATCCGCAACGGCGGGGTGCTCGCCGCAGGCTTCGACGAACAGCTCGACGAGCTGCGCAACCTGTCACAGAACGCGGATCAGTTCCTGCTCGACCTGGAGGCGCGGGAGCGCGAGCGTACCGGTATCNTAGCCTCAAAGTGAGCTATAACCGGGTCCACGGCTACTACATCGAGATCAGCCGCAGCCAATCCGAGAATGCGCCGGAGGACTACATCCGCCGCCAGACCCTGAAGGGGGCGGAGCGCTTCATCACCCCCGAGCTGAAGAAGTTCGAGGATCAGGTGCTGAGCGCCCGCGAGCGTCCTTGGCCCGGGAAAAGGCACTCTACGAGCAGCTACTGGAACAGCTGGCAGAGTCGCTAGCTGCATTGCAGCAGTGCGCCGAAGGGCTCGCCAGCCTGGATATTCTCTGCAATCTGGCGGAGCGCGCCGAGAGCCTCAACCTCTGCCGCCCTGAACTCAGCGACGAATCCGGCATGCAGATCAGCGATGGCCGTCACCCGGTGGTGGAACAGGTCAGCCACGAGCCGTTTATCGCCAACAGCATCGAGCTGGACGAGCAGCGCCGCATCCTCATCATCACCGGACCCAACATGGGCGGCAAGTCGACCTTCATGCGGCAGATCGCGATCATCGCCCTGCTCGCCTACTGCGGCAGTTTTGTGCCAGCCAGCGCGCTGCGCATCGGGCCGATCGACCGCATCTTCTCGCGCATCGGCGCCTCCGACGATCTGGCGGGGGGACGCTCCACCTTCATGGTGGAGATGGAGGAGACCGCCAACATTCTGCACAATGCCACCGACCAGAGCCTGGTGCTGATGGACGAGATCGGCCGTGGCACCTCCACCTTCGACGGACTCTCACTGGCCTGGTCCTGCGCGGTAGAACTGGCGACCAAGATCCACGCCTTCACCCTGTTCGCCACCCACTATTTCGAGCTGACCACCCTACCCGAAGAGTATCCCGGCATTGTCAATGTGCATCTCGACGCGGTGGAGCATGGCGACTCCATCGTCTTCCTGCATGCGGTCAGGGAGGGGCCGGCGAATCAGAGCTATGGACTGCAGGTGGCAGCACTGGCGGGGGTGCCGAAAGCGGTGATCCAGCGCGCGCGACAGCGCCTGGAGGAGCTGGAACAGGCGGCCCAGCAGCACGCCGATCAGCAGCAGAACCAGCTGCCGCTATTGTTTCAGGAGACACCACAGAATTCAGTCGTCGAACAGGCGCTGCTGGAGATCAATCCAGACAACCTCACCCCCAGGCAGGCCTGGAACAAATCTACCGACTGAAGACACTCTGTCAGACGTGAGGCTTCGGCAGGTGTCGTGTATTGGTCCAATCAGAGGAGAAAAAGGNGAGTGAGCATATCTACAAGATGATCGAGATTGTTGGTTCATCCAGCGAGAGCAGTGACGATGCGGTACGCAANCAATCAAGCGTGCGGCAAAATCGATCCATAACATGAACTGGTTTGAGGTGGTGGAGAGCCGCGG
>NZ_AFOC01000160.1:0-4545 GCF_000224455.1 endosymbiont of Riftia pachyptila (vent Ph05) | reverse complement strand
TAACTTTACGTGTGATTTGCGCCTTGAGTCTGAACATTCTGAATCACAATCCACTTCGCCCAGACTTAATCAGAGGCTTATAAACCTGGAATTGTGAATGGAATCACAAGGATGGCGTACCCCGGTCATAATCTGATACTCTTTGCATGGTCTTTTTGGCGGCCCTGCCGAATCATCGGGCAGAGCAACCAGTTATCCGGATTAGCGAAGTATGTCAGAACAGATTCAAGCCCCGCAGATTGAGTGCCCAGATACCAGCCGGCGTCATTTTCTCAGCGGTTGTGTTGCCCTCGGCAGCGCCTTGACCGCCCCCTCCCTGTTCGCCTCGATCGGGCAGCAACAGGAACGCAGTATCGCCCTGCACCATCTGCACACCGGCGAACGGGAGAAGCTGGCCTACTGGGCGGACGGCGAGTATCTGGCAGAGAATCTGCGGCGCCTCAACCAGCTGCTGCGTGACCACCGCACTGGCGACAGCACCCTGATGGACCCGAAGCTGCTTGACCTGCTATATCGCCTGCAGAGCAGCGTCGGGCGGGTAGGGGAGTTTCAGGTGATCTCCGGCTATCGCTCACCTAAGAGCAATGCCATGCTGCGTGGCAAAAGCAATGGTGTCGCCAAGCGCAGTCTGCACATGCAGGGCAAGGCGATCGACGTCCGTCTGCCGGGAACTGAACTGAAAGAGCTGCGCAAGGCGGCCCTGGCGCTAAAGGCGGGTGGCGTCGGCTTCTACCCAAAATCCAACTTCATTCACGTCGACACCGGCCGCGTGCGTTTCTGGTAGCTCCGGCTTGGCCTCCATGGATGGAGGAAATGCAGAGGGATTGCTGAGAACAATCCCTGCCAGCCGGACATTGTGCATCACCCTGTAGGCGCGCCGCGAGCGACGCGCCTACAATCGAATTTACCCTTCTGGTTAGGCCAGCCGGTCGTCCGCCACGTGGTAGCGTGGATCCTCCAGCATATTGACCTCCACCAGATCCCCCGCCTTCACCAGCAGATTCTGACACTCCTGGCTCAGGTGCTTGATGTGCAGGCGCTTCTCGGCACGGGTGTAGCGTTCGGCGAGGGCATCGATCGCCTCCAGGCCTGAGTGATCGTAGACTCGCGCATTGGCAAAATCGACCATCACCTCGTCCGGGTCATCTTTCGGATTGAACAGATCGGCAAAGGTCTGCACTGAACCGAAGAAGAGCGGGCCGCTTATCTCATAGTGTTTGATGCCGTACTTGTCGACATAGGTCTTGGCGTAGATGTGTTTGGCATGCTCCCAGGCGAACACCAGTGCGGAGACGATGACACCGACGATCACGGCGATCGCCAAGTCGGTGAGCACCGTCACCACCGCCACCAGGATGCCGACGAAGGTGTCGGCCAGTGGGATCTTGCCGAGCAGGCGGAAGCTGGCCCACTCGAAGGTGCCGAGCACCACGATAAACATCACGCCGACCAGCGCTGCCACCGGGATCATTTCGATCAGGCTGGAGCCGACCAGGATGAAGGTGAGCAGGAACAGTGCGGCGGAGATGCCGGAGAGACGGCCACGACCGCCGGAGTTGATGTTGATCATGCTCTGGCCGATCATCGCGCAGCCGCCCATGCCGCCGAACAGACCATTTACCGTATTCGCCACGCCTTGGCCGATACACTCCTTGTTGCCACGGCCACGGGACTCGGTCAGCTCATCGATCAGGCTCAGGGTCAGCAGCGACTCGATCAGCCCTACCGCAGCGAGGATCACGGCATAGGGCAGGATGATGTAGAGGGTCTCGAAGCTGAACGGCACCATCGGGATATGGAATTCAGGCAGGCCGCCGGCGATGGTGGCCTGCGGATTGCCGGACATGTCGGCCAACACGCCCTGCACAGTGCGCGCGTCCAAATCCAGATAGAAGACCAGCAGGGTGACGCTGACGATCGCCACCAGCGAGGCAGGTAGCGCGCTGGTCAACTTTGGCAGAAAGTGGATGATCGCCATCGTCAGCACCACCAGCCCGAGCATGATCAGCAGCGGCTCGCCGCTCATCCAGACCAGGTTGCCGTCCGCGTCGGCTACCTGAAACTGCTGCAGTTGGGCGAGAAAGATCACGATCGCAAGGCCGTTGACGAAGCCCAGCATCACCGGGTGCGGCACCATGCGGATGAACTTGCCGAGCCGCAGCACCCCGGAGAGGATTTGGATCAGACCCGCCAGTAGCACCGCTGCGAACAGGTATTCGACGCCATGTTGCGCCACCAGCGAGACCATCACCACTGCCATCGCCCCGGTGGCGCCGGAGATCATGCCAGGCCGGCCGCCGATGATCGAGGTGATGATGCCCATCATGAAGGCGGCATAGAGGCCCACCAATGGCTCCACCCCGGCGACAAACGCGAAGGCGATGGCTTCTGGAACCAGCGCCAGCGCGACAGTCAGGCCGGAGAGAGTGTCGTTTTTCACGCACTGTCTGCCAGGGCAGGTGAGCTGAAACATGGAGTACCTCTAATGGGATAGAAAGAGGCGGAGAGTCTATCAGAAAACTCTTATATGTCTACAGATAGAGCCTGGCACGAGACCCTGTTTTCCTGCAAGTCTGTAGAGGCAGCGCTTGTGGTGCGAAGGCTCGGCAGATGGTGCGTTCGCGCCGCAAGCGACACTCCTACGATCGGATCCTTTGGGGATGGATTGAGTTGTAATTATAACTCAACCCCAGCTACCCTTCTCAGCGTCCAGGGCAGGCTGGGGCGGCCTAGGTCTACCGTTTCCAACTGGCAGTGATCTTCAGCCCGCCGCTCGTCGCGCCGGTGAGGATCACTGGGATCGGCTGGCTCTCGCCCTTGAAGCCGATGGTCAGCTCTACCTTCAACTCGTCGGGACGGTTGCTGACCAGCGCCTCCTGTACAGTATCGGCCACCGCGCTGATCTGGTTGCGCAGCAGACCGATGGCGCTGCTGATATTGTCGCTGAGTCCGGTGGCTTCGGCGCCTGCCGGTAGGTCGGTGGGGGCGGCCCCGCTGCCCGGCAGGGCGAGATCACCCTGCTCCATCTCCACCATGATGAGGCGGCCATCGGCCAGTCTGATCGGGGCGATCTTTTCCATTCCTAACTCCTTTTTGTGGATTCGGTGCCGATTATTCCATCTGCGCCTGCGGAATGAAATTCCTAATGGGGGCACCGCTTGCGGTGCGAATGTTCGGGGGTGGAGGGTTCGTGCCGCCAGCGGCGTTCCTACGCAAGGATCTCCAGTGTGTTCAGACCGGGGTGACGGTGGCGATCTGCTGCCCCATCTTCAGCGGCATGCCGGATTCTAGCTCCTCCATCCACTCTGTCGCATCTTTGCCAAACAGCAGGATCACTGTGGAGCCCATGTTGAAGCGGCCCATCTCCTCGCCCTTCTGCAGACTGATCGGCTCGGGTGTCTCTGACTCGGGGGTGTAGTTCCAATGGCTGACTTGGCGGGAGCGGGGGGTGACGGTGCCGGCCCAGACGGTGTCGATGCTGGCGACGTTGATTGCTCCCACCAGGATCATCGCCATCGGCCCGATCTCGGTCTCGAACAGACAGACCACCCGTTCGTTGCGGGCGAACAGCCGTGGCACCATGCGCGCGGTGGTGGCGTTGACGCTGAACAGCCGACCGGGGACGTGGATCATTCGCTGCAAGGTGCCGCTGAATGGCATGTGCACCCGGTGGTAGTCGCGTGGCGAGAGGTAGATGGTGGCAAAGTTGCCCTCTTCAAAGCGCTCGCTCCACTGGGGGTCGCCGCCGAGCAGCTCCAGCAGTGAGTAGTCGCGCCCCTTGGCCTGGAAGATGTAGCCCTCTTCGATGTCACCGCACTGGCTTAGCGCGCCGTCGGCAGGGCAGACGATCGCCTCCGGGGCCTCAGCCACCGGGCGGACATCGGGGCGCAGGACGCGGGTGAAAAAGTGGTTGAAGCTACGGTAGCGGCTTGGATCGGGCTCTAGTGCCTCCTCCATCTCGACCCGGTAGAGTTTGATGATGTTGCGGATCAGCCAATCCTTGAACGGTTTTATCTCGATGCGGGTGATGCGGTAGGTCAGCGCCGATATCAGGTGATGTGGCAGCAGGTATTGCAGGCTGATAAAGAGATAGTCGAGGGGGTTTCAGTGAAGCGGCGGGAGGGTTCTTCGCGCATGAGGTTACCGGTAGTGGTTGATCAGGGTCTTGATATCCGCAGCGATGCTAGCCCCTTCCTGGAAGGAGGTAAACAGGGCGTGGATGCGGCCAGCCGGTCCGATCAGAAACAGTGGTGCCTCTTCCTCACCCTGGGTTGCGCCGAAGCGGGCGCGTATTTCCTGTAGGGTCGCCGGGTCGCCCTGCAGAGTGAGGAAGCGCTCTCCGATCTGTTCGAGCATCACATGTCGGGCCGGGTCGCTGCCATCGTCAATGTAAATGAAGCGGAGTTGCTGTTGCAGCTCCGGCTCGGCGCTGAAGCGATTGTGGACCTGGGTTAGGCGCAGCAGGGGGCTGGGCTGGGCTGTTTGCTCCGCGAAGCCGAGTAGGCTCCAGCTGCCTTCCAGTTGGCTTTGGTCGAAGCGTGTGTC
>NZ_AFOC01000161.1:0-4541 GCF_000224455.1 endosymbiont of Riftia pachyptila (vent Ph05) | reverse complement strand
TAAATGCTGATCTGCAGCTGTCGTCGAAAGATAAAGAAGGTCTCTTGCTCCGTCAGGCCGAGGTGTTTGCATGAGAATCATGCTTACAGGCGTCAACGGTCAGGTTGGTTGGGAACTCGCAAGAAGCTTGATGCCGCTGGGAGAAGTGGTAGCGTTAAATCGGACTCAGTGTGATCTATCAAGGCCGGAAACTATTCCTCGCATCGTGCAAGAGATAAGGCCGGATGTGATCGTCAATGCAGCTGCCTACACTGCTGTGGACAAGGCGGAAGAAGAAGAGGAGCTGGCGACAACCATCAATGGTACTTCAGTGGGTGTTATCGCCGAGGAAGCTCTAAAGCTAAACGCCCTTCTTATTCATTATTCCACCGATTATGTCTTCGATGGGACGAAGCTAGAACCCTATACAGAAGAAGATATTCCTAATCCCATAAATGCCTATGGGCGCAGTAAGCTTGCCGGTGAAAAAGCTGTTATTCAATCAAGGTGTGACCACTTAATTCTACGCACTACATGGGTTTATGCAGCGCGCGGTAATAACTTTCTTAAAACCATATTACGATTAGCTCAAGAGCGTAAAGAATTACGCATTGTTGCAGATCAGTATGGCGCTCCAACCTGGGCGCGTAATATTGCAGATGCAACAGCTCACATACTGCTTGCTGTACAAAAAGAACGACAGACTGGTGTGGGCGTATCTGGCACATACCATCTCTGCGCTAGTGGAAAAACAACATGGCATGGTTTTTCCAGAGCTATCATTGCGAGAGCCAGTCAATTCGACATTGCAGGAAGAATCAAAACAAGAAGTGTTTTGCCGATTGCTACCGAAGATTACCCACTCCCTGCGCCGAGACCCAAAAATTCACAGATGGACTCAAGTTCACTGGCAACACGCTTTGGAGTGACTATGCCGGAGTGGCATCATGCCATGGCGTTGTGTACGGAAGAGGTACTTGAAGCACAATGAATCCTCATGAAAATCATCCCACCTCATTGATTTTCTTGACCAAAAGCATTTTTCTGCATCGTGAACTCATCATACAGATGACTAAACGAGAAGTAGTGGGCCGTTACAAAGGCTCCTATGCAGGATTGCTTTGGTCATTTATCAATCCAGTTCTCATGTTGGTTGTTTATACTTTTGTTTTTTCCGTTGTCTTTAAAACAAAGTGGGGAATAGGCAATGAAGAAAGTAATACTAGCTTTGCAGTTATATTGTTCGCTGGTCTGATTGCACATGGACTTCTTGCAGAAGTATTAAATCGAGCTCCTGGACTCATCCTCGGTAATATTAATTATGTAAAAAAAGTTGTTTTTCCTTTGGAGATGTTACCTCTTATTAGTCTTGGCTCAGCCATATTTCACAGTTTTGTAAGCCTTGCTGTTTTATTGCTTGCTTTATTTTTTTTGAATGGTTCTTTGTCTTGGACTGTGCTGCTGATTCCCATTGTATTGCTGCCGTTGATCATTTTGATGTTAGGAATTTCCATGGCGTTGGCCTCATTAGGCGTTTATGTTCGTGATATAGGGCAGACGACTGGAATAATTACAACCATACTTTTGTTTCTTTCGCCCGTATTTTTCCCACTAAGCGCTATGCCGGTAAAATACCATTCTTACATCATGGCTAATCCGCTTACGTTTATTATTGAGCAAGCTAGAGAAGTGTTGATTTGGGGTAATCAACCCGATTGGTATGGATTATCCATATATGCGCTAGTTTCGATTAGCATTTTATGGCTTGGGTACGCGTGGTTTCAAAAAACCCGAAAGGGATTTGCAGATGTCCTCTAATGATTTCGTGATTCGTGCAAATAATCTAAGTAAGTGCTATCAAATCTATGATGCTCCTCATGATCGCCTTAAGCAATTTACTTTACCGAGGATGCAGAAATTAGTTGGAATAAAACAAGAACAATACTTTAAAGAGTTTTGGGCACTAAAAGATGTTTCATTCGAAATTAAGAGAGGAGAAACCGTTGGCATCATTGGGCGTAATGGTTCAGGAAAGTCCACGCTGCTCCAGCTCATTTGCGGCACTCTAACACCAAGCAATGGTACTGTAGAAATAAATGGCCGTGTAGCAGCACTTTTAGAACTTGGCTCTGGTTTTAATCCAGAATATTCTGGACGTGACAACATCTACATGTATGCGTCGGTGCTAGGGCTTTCAACCGAAGAAGTCGATAAACGATATGAGAAAATAGTTGCCTTTGCAGATATAGGCGACTTTATTGAGCAAGCAATAAAGACATACTCAAGTGGGATGACTATGCGATTAGCGTTTGCGGTTATAGCGCACGTTGATGCGGATATTCTGGTGATTGATGAAGCACTGGCAGTTGGGGATGCAATTTTTACACAGAAATGTATGCGGTTCTTACGGCGATTTATGGAATTTGGAACGGTATTGTTTGTTAGTCACGATGTGAATGCCATTAATAATATGTGCCAACAATCTATCTGGCTATCTGATGGGGAAATAAGAATGTTTGCTGATGCAGAGAAAGTAAGCAAGGAATATACCCAGTATTGTAATCAGGAAGTCTATGGTGAGAGCGTTAAGCTGAATTCTATAAAAAAACCTAAAGTGCTTGATGATAAAAGTAAGCAAACCAGAAGAAGATGACACTAGAATTAGTTTTTTTGAAGATATAGCAAATTCTGATGGTTGGAAAACGGGTGCGGCTGAGGTCGTTGGGGTCGAGATTATGACCGTTGACGAAAGACCAGTCACATTGGCGGCCGGTGGTGAAAGGGTGCTGCTGATAATACGCGTGAACATTAATCAAACGTTGTTGAGTCCTATCGTTGGGTTTTTCGTAAAGGATAAACTTGGGCAGTCCCTATTTGGTGAGCACACATACACTTATGTGCAGCCGCCTTGTTCCGCCCATGCTGGAGATGTTCTTGAAGCTAAATACATTTTTAACCTACCATTACTTCCTAATGGTGACTATTCTATGACGGTTTCTATTGCTGATGGCACCCCAGAAAATCACACACAACACCACTGGCTGCACGATGCAGTAATTATCCATGTTCAATCAAAAAAACTCCGTTATGGGTTAGTCGGGATACCTTTTGAATCAGTTTCGATGTCAAAAATCTAGAGAATTAATAAGTAAGATGGAGAGTATTTGTAATATACCGACACTCGTAGCATCAGATCGACGTGTTACTGTGGGGAGATTTACATATGGAGAGCCTCGTTTAATGCTGTGGGATGAAGATGAGCGGATTGAGATTGGCTCATTTTGTTCAATTGCTGATAACGTGACTATTTTTGCTGGCGGAGAACATAATTCCGCTTGGGTTACAACCTACCCTTTACGGATAGCATTGGGAGATGAATTGGCTGGAAAAGATGGTCATCCTGCTAGTAAGGGGCCGACCACAATTGGTCATGATGTGTGGATTGGGTTTGGTGCAACTATCCTCTCTGGTGTGACCATTGGTAATGGAGCAATTATTGGTGCTTGTTCCGTGGTGGTAAAAGATGTTCCGCCTTACCAGATTGTAGCTGGAAATCCAGCTGGAATAATTAGGCAGCGATTCAATGACGAACATATTAAGAAATTATGTGATATTCAGTGGTGGAACTGGCCACTAAGCCGAATTAAGAAATATGCCCATTTGCTTTGTGGGCCTGACGTTAATTCATTTATTCAGAAGATTCAGTTAAATGATTTTTGATCACCACATGAATGAACCTGTCTTGATTAATCCTGCCCGATTGAGTTCATCAGCATGGTCAGGACATATACCGTTTGGTTCTACTCTTATAACCTGGCTAAATCCAAGAATATTTGTTGAGTTAGGCACCCATACGGGTAATTCCTATCTCGCTTTTTGTCAAACAGTGGTGGAAAGTAAATTAGGTTCCAAATGCTATGCGGTAGATACATGGTTAGGGGATGAACACTCATTTTATTATGGAGAAGAGGTATTTCAGGACCTTAGTGAATACCATAATAAGCACTATTCAAGATTTTCAACGCTGATGCGGATGACGTTTGATGATGCTGCACCTTATTTCAGTGAAGGCTCCATAGATCTTTTGCATATCGATGGGCTGCATACATATGATGCAGTTAAGCATGATTTTGAAACGTGGCTGCCAAAAATGTCGAAAAATGGCGTCATTCTTTTTCATGATATCAATGTTAGGGAGCGTGGTTTTGGTGTCTTTAAACTATGGGAAGAACTGCAGCAAATCTACCCAAGTATTGAGTTTGATCATTCTTTCGGGCTTGGTGTGTTATTTGTCGGGTCTGCACCATCTGATGAAGTAAAAGCCATCATAGCTGAGTGGTCGAATAAGGAATATGCAGAAAACGCAAAAAAGTTGTTTGCTTTTTTGGGTGATCGCATCGTACAACGACATGAGATAAACACCTTAAATCAGGATTTGGCGAAAAATAAGGGGACTATCGCCAATTTGAATCAGGCCGTAACTGAGCGTGATGAGGAGATCAATGTCCTCAATCAGGGGTTGGCCGAACGTGAAAACAGCATCTCCAATTTGAATCAGGCCA
>NZ_AFOC01000162.1:0-4522 GCF_000224455.1 endosymbiont of Riftia pachyptila (vent Ph05) | reverse complement strand
AGAGGGTGACCACCGCGTGCTTCTTATCCTGCTGCCAGGCCTCCATGGCTTGCAGATCCGGGATCGCCCACCCCTGGTTGCCGTGGTAGACGCCCAACAATGTCTTGCCGGCACTCCCTTGGCCCGGAAACGCATTGGCATCCAGCGGGCTGGTTGCGGCATAGAACTCGCTCAGGTTATAGAAGCCATCGCCATCCGCATCGAGACCGGCATCTGTTGCATCCAGGGAATCCAAACCATATTGGAGTTCCCACTCATCAGGCATCCCGTCATTGTCATCATCGGGGTCCAGGCTATCCAGGATGCCGTCACCATCGGTGTCGGTCTGGTCCTGTAGCACAACATTGAAGCGGACCTCATCAACCCAGCCCTGGAAATTGCCGAACTTCAGCTCGATGTCACGCTGGTCGAACAGCTTGTCCTGATTGTCGTGGGCGACCTTCACCAGCTCTTGGCCGTCAACCTGCAGGATGTAGTGACTGCGGTTGTAGATCATTTGGACGTAATGCCATTCATGCGGGCGCAAGGCGTTGTCGATTGCATCGCCTGAATTCTGCGTCTTGCCCAAGTCAGCCCGGATATGGCTGGTCCAGTTGTAGCGGGTCAACTGCATGCCGCTGCCCCAAGACTGGCGCAGGTAGAGAAGGTTCAGCACATCGTCATTGACCGGTCCCAGGGAGTCAAAATAGAACAGCCCGTCGATAGTGACCTCGGCGACATCCTCATAGCGCTTGCCCTCGGGCAGGTAGTCGCTGATGTTGAAGCTGACTTGGGCCTGATCGCCGAAACCGTCGAAGCGCAACGCGGAGCCCGCCGGATTCTGCATCCAGTACAAGTCACCGTCATCAAAACGGGCGTTACCCGATAAGGTCAGGTCGGCCATCACCCCGTTGGCGTCCGCTAGGCTGCCGTCCAGATGGAACAGGGTGGAGGCACTGTCATCGGGGAACGGCTCCAGGGGAATATCCGTATTGCCGTAGTCGCGGGTGTTGATGCGGGTTTCGGCATACCAGCGGCGGCCTTCCGCGGTAATCACCTCGGCAGCCAGTTTCCACACGGGCCGGCTGAAATCCTGGCGCAGGAGGTAAGCGGGATCGGCGCTGACGGGCTGGTCGTTTTCATGCCAGAGGATCCGGTAGCTTTGGGGTTCGCCATTTTTAAACGCCAGAATGGGCCTAAACACCCCGTTCTCCACCGGTTCCACCGACAGGGTGAATTCAGGGTGGGGATACTGCTCGTCATCGCGGGGGGTCAATACCGCCAAGGCGGTCAGCATCCCCGCCATTTTCTCAATGGTGAACTCACCGTTGATGTTCCAGCCGTCATAGCTCTTTTCGAGCAGGCCGTAGACTTCACCCCCCGTATCCCAATCGGGATTATCCAACGGCCAGGTGTAATCGCCGATGTCCCGCTCGTAGGTGTTGCTCCAGCTATAGCCGGTTACCATGGGCGAAACCGGCAAGCCGGTTACGGGGGCTTCGATGCCGTCGTGTAGCGATTCCTGGTCAACGGTTGAACGCAGGCGTTTATAGCCCATGCCCGTGATATAGGTCATGTTGGAGGGATTGGCGCCCAGGGTGAAATGGATCTGGTCCTGGGCCGTTTCCAGGTAATCCAGGTCACCGTAGAGTTCGTGGGCGAGCAGCAGATCCCAGCCGTAATCGCTCACCGGGAAGAACCAACCCACCAGATTCCACCGTTTCACCGTGCCGTTGACGAACAGGTCGTAAGGGGTTTCATTGGCGGCGTCCACATACCAGTCCACCGCCTGCCGGAAACGGGCCACCGACGTCTGTTTCAACGCCGCGTCCACCGGGTACGCAATGCCGTCGCGTTCCCACAAGGCCAGGGTGCGGGTGGCGTAGCCGTATCCCATGTTCATCAGGTACACGCCGTCATACCGCAGCAGGGGCTTGTGGTAGCGCACGAAGGCGTCGTGGTAACGCTGCTCCCCGGTGAGGGCGTAGAGTTCAATGGCCGCCCAGGCGCGGGCGTGTTCATGGCCTTCATCCCCGTCCCGGGCATCCCCCTTGCCATAATGGTGATAACCATGCATCCCCGGGTTGGCCTCCAGCCAATCCCACGCCTTGATGGCACGTTGTTTGAGCAGGTCGGCCAATGCCGGGTCATGTTGGCGCAATACGGGGCTGCGCGCCGCCCGAGCCAGGGCCGCCGCGTAACCGCCGGTAACGGTAGTGTCCTTGGGGGACAGATAGCGGGTCAGATTGGGGGTCTCCCCCGGCATGGTGGACTGGTAGTTCATCTCCTTGGGCTTGCTCATGCCAAACACGCCGCCGTCCACCGGATCCTGCATCTCCTTGAGCCAGTTGATCTCGAGCAGGAATTCCTGCAACAGATCGGGAACGCCGTCGCCAGATTCCGGTACCCCGAGGTTGTCGTGCATCACCCGTTCGCCGTACACGTCCAGGGTGGTGATCAGGGTCCAGGCCGTCAGGGAACTGTTCCAGGTGTAGGGCGAATAGTCCCCGGCATCCATGTGCCCGCCGCTGATCTCCACATGTTGGCCTTCCTGGGTGGTGGGGTATCGGATGGTGTCCGGCGTGACGCCCAAACCAGCCAGGAAGGGATCCAGATCGGTGCTGTCGTAAACATAGGTCTGATCTTCCACCGTCGCCTTGTGGGTGAAGCGAGTATAGGGCTTGATCAGCTCCTCGCCGCGCCGCTGCTGGTACATACCCAACGCCAGGGTGTTCAGGCTGCCGCGGTAGACATCGCTGTGGATGGGGAACGGCTGGCTGATGCCCGTGCGGTGGCGCAGGTAGTATTCACCCGGGGTGGTCAGGGCGGAGAAATCCAGTTGGTAAACCTTGTTGTAAGGATGGTTGGTGAAGGTTTCACGCCAGCCTTCCGAGGCTTCCAAGGTGCCCGTACCCTGGAACACCACCTGGTGGTCCTGGGTACGCACCACTTCAAAATCCAGGTCGGTGGGCTCGTATTCGCCCGCGCTGCCCATCATCAATCCCAGATAGGCCTTTTTACGGTCCGCCGGACGGTAGCCGTATGGATCCACGTGCAGCAGGTCACTGAGCTGTGATTCCGGTTCGAAGCGGAACCTGGCATGGATGGCGGTTCCGGTCAGTTGGGTATCCACATCCAGCGCGTATTCCTGTCCGGCACTCAGCGGTCGGCCCAGGTGAATGAAGATGTTTTCCCCAATGCGCAGATCACCGACCCGGTAGGGGGCGTAGAAGGTGCGCCGTTTTAGGCCAGTTCCCACCACCGGCACACTGTCACCCGCGCTGTCGGTGACGCTGAAGAGGGCCGGGTTTTCCGCTTTGGCGATCTCCACCGGGGGGCGTATGAAATCGGTATTGTTTTCGTTGCGGGTCGGAACCAGGGTCAGGCGCAGCCACTGATCGGACACGGCGTGTATCCGCACTTCGCCCGGTTCCTGCATCCGCACCAGCGTTTCCAGTGCGCGCTGTTGTTCCCCGCTCAGAACGGGGCCCGCCCCCCCGGCCGGCGGCTGGGTCCGGGGCGTGGAGGCGGCATCATCGGGCAGGGAACCACTATGGTATTCCACAAGATCGCTGAAGCCGTCACCATCACTGTCGGCGGCGGCGTTGGCCGCATCCAACGGCTGCAGATCGCGCCCATCGGCAATGCCGTCGTTGTCGTCATCCTGGTCGGCGTTGTCCCCGATGCCGTCACCGTCATTATCCCCCCATTCGGCCCTGTCGAAGGGGAAGACATCCTGCCCATCCTCCACGCCGTCGCCGTCATCATCCGGATCGCGTTTATCGGGGAGGCCGTCATCGTCGGTGTCGAAATCCAGGTTGAAACGGATTTCATCCGCCCAGCCGTGGAAATCGCCGAAGCTCAGGCGGATGTCCTCGTGCCCATACAGGTTCAGCTGTCCCCGGCCGTGGGCCACCTTGAGAATTTCCTGCCCGTCCACGTACAGCAGATAATGGGTACGGTTATGGGTCAGCTTGATGTGATGCCACTGATTCCGGCTCAGGGCGGTGTTGACCGCCTCCCCGGAGTCCCCATAGCTGCCCAGATAGGCGCTCAGGTCGGTCATCCAACTGTTGCGGCGGATTTCCACCCCGCTATCCCAGCTCTGACGCATGAACAGCAGTTCCAGCCGGTTCTCATCCCACATGTCGATGGTGTCGAAATAGAAGCGGCCTTCGATGCTCACCTCGTCGATGTCTTCCACCGTCCTGTCTGCCGGAAGGTAGGGATCGACGCTGAAGGTAACTTCGGCCCGGTCGTTGAAACCGTTGAATCTCAGGGCGGCGCCGGCGGGGGTTTCCATCCAACCCAGGTTGCTGTCGTCGAAGCGCGCATTGCCGTTCAGGGTCAACTCAGGCATGACGCCTTTGCCATCCTGCAGGCTGTTGTCGAGATGGAACACGCTGGAGATCAAGCTGTCATCGTAGATAGTCTGACTGCTGGCGCTCAGCAGCAGATCATCGATCAGCACCAGCGTCGTTTCATTGGCCGCGGTCTTTTTATTGTTGTAGCCGCCGATGATCAGCCGATGGCTGCCGATGGC
>NZ_AFOC01000163.1:0-4497 GCF_000224455.1 endosymbiont of Riftia pachyptila (vent Ph05) | reverse complement strand
TCCCCTCTGGGTTCAGCAGCAGGCCACCGACCATCCCGGTATCCGGATCCGATTCATGCACTTGGACCAGCCGCTCCACGCAGCCGGCCTCAAGCAGACAGTCTGGGTTCAGAAACATCAGATAGTGTCCACATGACCAATTCAGACCAATGTTGCAGGCTGCCGCAAAACCAAGATTCTCCTGATTACGGATCAGCTTGAGGCGTGATTCGTTGGGGAATCGTTCGCTGAGAAGAATCAGACTGTTGTCTGATGAGGCATTGTCAACCACGATGATCTCCTCGACCTGCCCTAGACTGGTGGCGACACAGCCAGCCAGCATCGGCCCTGCGTCGTGGTTGACTATGATCAGCGAGACTGGTGGCAGATCCATGCCACATTCTGCCCTTCGCAGCTCTGGAGAATCAGCCATCTTCAGCGCAGCGGCAGCAGGCGCTTGTTCAATGCGTACCAGATTTCGCCGACTGAGGCCACCCGCCCCGCCTGGACCAGCCGGCGTTTGCGCCAGATCCCAGGCAGGCCTTTGATAGCATCCCATTTGGCACGTAGCACCAGCCGCCCCTGGCCACGCAGGGCAAACAGCAGAATCGCAGCCAGGTTCATTGACAGATGCAGAGGCAACAACAGCCAGAAAAGCGGGTCAGGCATGTTCTTCACGAACGCCCAGACCAAATTGCGCTGCCCATGATAGACGGCAAAGTCACTCCGTTCCCCCCCAGTTGTGGCCGAACCCACATGATGGGCCACGGCATCGGGCACAAGCATACAACGGTAACCGGCAAGTCTGAAGCGGAAGCCGAGATCCACATCCTCCACGTAACAGAAGAAATCCTCGTCGAAAAGCCCAACCCGCTGCAACGCCTCGGTGCGATAGAGGGCGGCAGCAGCACAGGGACTGAAGATCTCCTGCTCACTGGCTGGACGAGATGTCCGGGATTTACCATGCGCATCGCGCCAGACCCGACCGCTGATGTGGTAGACATCACCCAGGCCATCCCAAGTATCCGGACTGTCCGCCATTACCAGACTGGAAGCAAGCGCGGCGGCTTCCGGGTGGCGCTCCGCGGCAGCCAGCATCTGCAGCAACCAGTTTGGTTCGAGGTAGGCATCCGGGTTGATGAGGGCGACGCAGTCGCAGTCCGTCAGGGTTTGCAGAGCCGCATTGTTGCCACCGGCGAAGCCTTGGTTGGTTGGGAGCTGGACAAACTCGACACGACCTTCCCACCCCAATACAAACGCTTTGTCATGCATGGTACTGGCGTTATCAACGACAATGATTTTTTTGAAGGCTTGTGCTTGATCGCAGAGAGCCTCCAGACAGCACGCCAACTGATCCCATGAATTCCAATTGACAACCAGTGCCGCAACATTGTTGCGCATTGAACCACCTCCATAAAGGGTTCTATTAGTAGGTCGAACACACCGTAATCACCGACCTTCACCACCACATTCGCCTACCACTGGCCAGGCCCAGACAGAAGCCTCGCGATTGTTCCGCAGATTTAGGTACAATAGTGATTCAAACAGCCTATTCGGCACCCAACAACCATAGAGGTAGCAAGCGGCAACACCCTTTGACATCATACCACTGTCATACAGGCCTACCGAAAGCACATCTCACCAAAAAGCATAGCGCCGCACTCTACCGGCACAGCCTCACCAGAGTAATCAAACAGAGCTTACTGACACCTCCTCTCCTGTGATCCAGCTCAAAACTAAGAACCTCACATACTAAACCCGTTGAACTTTCCCAAAATAAGCCATTGGTGCCCTTACAAGCTGACAGTAGTCACATCATCGTCATGGAATCAAAACTATCAGTCGCACAATCTGCCAAAAACAAACTACCCTCACCCGAGCACGTTTTCGAATGGCCCCGCCAAGCGATGAGGGAAAAAAATTGGTCGGAGGCTACCCAACGCTGGGCGGTGCTTCGAAAAGCTTATCCCAAACATCCCGCCAGCTGGTTTCAGGGCGCCATAGCCCATATCGAGGCCGGAGAATTCAACGAAGCCGAAATACTGCTATCCCACGCAAAAAAAGAGTTCTCAAACCATCCCAACTCCTTGATAGCATTCGCTGCTCTTGCCATGCGCAGGCAAGAATGGCAGGAAGCCGAAGCTTTGTTGAAACAAGCTCGCGAAAAACACCCCGACAACCTACAGGCATGGATAAAATCCGCTCAATGTGCCGAGGAATGTGGCAAGCTAGAGCAGGCAAGCTCACTCTATCAAAGAGCCTGCCAATGTGCTCCAAGCCAACCCGGCCCCCTCATTCAATATGCTGAGCTAGCAATGCGCTTGGGCCAGTGGGAGACAGCCAAAAATCGTTGGGCCATGCTACGTGAACTCTTTCCGAATTTGCCCGTAGGTTATCTGCGCGCCGCCGAAGCCGCACGCCAACTTGGCCAATACAAAGAGGCACGGCAACTGCTTTTGCTTCATCAATACGGTACCGAGATTCTCGACAACGGGTCCGCACATCCTGCCCCAGCAAAACAAGGGCACTCTTCAGCAGGTATTGCCAGACTACTTGAACTAATTTGGGTCAAGGCCTTATTCAATCTCCGCTCCGAAGTTCACCGCAATTACCTCAGCTATGGCTGGTGGATATTGGAACCACTTTTGCACATGCTTATATATTACGTAGTGTTCGGGATTTTACTACAGCGCGGCGGCGAAGGCTTTACCACCTTTCTCCTAACTGGTTTGATTCCCTGGATGTGGTTCATGAAGGCCGTCAGTGGAAGCAGCAACAGTATATTGGCGGGTCAAAATCTCATGTTACAGGTTGGCCTTCCATCCGTAGTATTCCCGCTGATCAGCCTGTTACAGGCCAGCCTCAAGCAGATCCCAGTATTTATACTGCTTCTCGGTTTTGTATGGCTGCAAGGGCACCCACCAAATATAAATTGGTGGTTGTTGCTGCCCGTCATTATTGTTCAAGCACTGATAACTACGACCTTTGCTTGCGCAGTCGCGGCAGTCATCCCATTTGCCCGTGATCTTGCTTATCTGGTACCGACTGGACTTACGTTCCTTATGTTTCTCTCCGGCATCTTCTACGACTACCGAAGCATCTCACCAGAATGGCAGGGGCTGTTCCTTCTCAACCCTGTTGCCTTCCTACTCAAGAGCTACCGCGAAATTCTCATAGATGGAATAATGCCGAATATTTTTACACTTATATGCTGGGGACTGGGTAGTTTGGTAACCGGCTTATTCCTGATTTTCGCCTATAAACGACTGCGCTATATCTATCCGCGGATAGTTATGGAATAACACAACTGATGAAACCGCTTATCTCACTACAAGATGTTGGCGTACGCTACAAGCGTAGCGGCAACGTATTCCGCCAAAAGAGCTATTTTGAAGCATTAAAGTCAATAAACCTCGACATTTACCCGGGCGAAACGCTCGGGATTCTCGGCCGCAACGGTGCGGGCAAATCCACTTTACTGAAAATCATCTCTGGCATCATCCAACCGGATCATGGAAGGATAATTAATCGAGGTGCATCTGTCTCGCTTCTCGCGCTGCAAGCGGGCTTCGATGCAAACCTTAGTGGTCGTGATAACGCGATTCTCAGCGGTATGCTACAGGGCTATTCACGGCGCGCAGTTGAAGCACGACTGGGTGAAATACAGGAATATTCCGAACTAGAGAACTTTTTCTTTGAGCCAGTGAGAACTTATTCAACCGGCATGCGTGCACGTCTGGGGTTTTCAGTAACCACCATTATATGCCCAGATGTGATGTTGATTGATGAGGTATTAGGGGTTGGTGATCAACATTTTAGACAGAAAGCGGAACGCACGATGGTCGCCAAGCTTCACTCGCAACAGACCGTGGTATTAGTGTCACATTCCCACCAGCAGATTGCCCGATTATGCGAAAGAGCTGTTCTGATTCACGATGGTGTAAGTTATACAACCGGCGAACCACACGAAGTGCTGAAGATCTATGAAGAAAAGCTAGCTACAAGTTAGCGTGACATCCCATTAACTGGCGTACCCAGTAAATGCCCGTGGCTCGCCAGCACCTTAGCTATTGCGAGTTCTTGTAAACCTCCCGCAGATTAGTGCCTGTGTAATTTAGAGATTTCCGGGTAGTGAGTAAGTCGGCATTCGACCGGTGACATCTTTCCCAATGACTGATGAGGCCTGTTTGCATGTACTCAGAAAACCATTGCTCGGTGATTTCTCTGATCTCTGACAGGCGGCGAAAATTATACATATTCAGCACCTCAGTGCGATACGTACGGTTGAATTGCTCGATGAACGAGTTTTGAGTTGGCTTATCTGGCTGGATGAATTCCAGTTTTACTTTATGTTCTTCAGCCCATTCGGCTAGGCGTACTGAGATAAATTCAGGGCCGTTATCCAGCCGCAATTGGGCTGGATACCCTCGGATCGCGGCGATGCGGTCGAGCACCTGCACGACACGATGGGCAGGCAAATTCAGATCCACCTCAATGGCTAAGGCCTCACGATTGAAG
>NZ_AFOC01000164.1:0-4420 GCF_000224455.1 endosymbiont of Riftia pachyptila (vent Ph05) | reverse complement strand
GGGTGGTGCTACGAATCAATGGCTACTATCCACCCCATCTGTTTGAGACTGCTCTGGATTACGTTGCTTCTCATCTGGAGCAGAAACAAAGCTTCAAACACTATCTGGCCGATGTCGCACCAGTACCGAGTAGTGGAACGCTACATCAGGAAGAGAGTTATTTGAAATACCCACTGGATCTCAGAAGCAAGACAAGGGACACAGACAAGCCATTATTGGTCCTGATAGAGCAGAAACAGTGCGTGGCCTGCGATGAGCTTCACGATTCTATTCTGAGCGATAAAGCAGTCAGAAAAAGCCTGAAAGGTTTTGACATTGCCTTGGTCGATGCTTGGTCTAAGAAGAAGCTCACAACACCGGATGGACAGCAGGTTCCAGCGACAGAATGGGTCGATGCGCTGAATCTTTACTATTTTCCTGCAATGGTCTTTTTTAATGGGCAGGGAGATGAAGTTTTCCGAACCGAGGCATTCTTGAAGACCTTCCACACTCACGCTGCAATTGACTATGTTTTGCAGGAAAAATATCGGACTCAGCCAAGCTTCCAACGCTATGTCCGGGAGCGCGCCGAGCACCTAGAAACACAAGGCATAAAAGTTGAACTGATGAAGTAGCAGCGATGGAGTATTCGTTGACGATCAAAGGATTGTATCTGAAGCAACCCTTTGATCAGCAGATGGTGGGTCGTGCAGGGATCGAACCTGCGACCACCTGATTAAAAGTCAGATGCTCTACCAACTGAGCTAACGACCCGATCTAATCCAGGCTCTTCGAAGGGCCTGAATTTTCAAGAGCGCGAACGATACACCAGATTTTCCTCTGAGTAAAGCATTACGTGAAGACATGGGGTAACTCCCCCAGTTCTGCCTTTGACTCCTGTTCCTTGCGCCGTCCTCATACTTGGGCTGCTCAGCCTCGAAACGCTTTTGTACCCGCCGCTCGATCGATGCATGCGCACCATGGAGAGCGAAGCGAGGCGCGTTGTAGCCCCTAAAGTGTGAGCATAATGTATATTATGTTAAATATTGTATTTACCTTACATAGTTTGGATTATCTCCAACAACTGACTTAAGAGGCCCTATTCACCTGGGGGTTTTTCAGCAAATCGCTGAAGATATTTATAGATACCGGTTTACAGAAGAAATAACCTTGAGCCTCATCGCAGCCAAGTTCCCTAAGAAAGTCAAATTGAGCCTTGGTTTCGACGCCTTCACCTACTGTTGTCATGCCGAAATTGTGTGCTAGGGAGATGATGGTTTCAGCCACCGGAGACTTACATTTCTGTTCGGTAAGTTTGTAGATAAATGACTGATCAATTTTTAGGCGGTCGATCACAATTTCGTTAAGGTAAGAAAGGTTTGAATAGCCTGTACCAAAATCATCAATTGAGATAATGATGCCCTGGTCTTTCAGGCTGTGAATGGTGCGTTTGATTTGTAAAAAATTCTGCTCCAATGCGGATTCTGTTATTTCAAACTCTAGGTAGCGTGGGTTAACGCCGGTCTCTTTCAGGATAGAATTCACGCTGTTGATGAATTTATCATGACGGATTTGGACCGCTGAGATATTGATCGAAATGGGGATTACTCGCAATCCAGACTGCTGCCAAATGCTGATTCTGCAGCAGACTTCTCTAAGAACAAACTCACCCAGCTGCTCAATTAATCCATTTTCTTCAGCAATCGGGATGAAATAGCTGGGATCGATATAGCCTTGCTGGGGGTGCTTCCAGCGTATCAATGCCTCCGCACCACTCAATTGTCCATTCTTAACATTGATCTTTGGTTGGAAGAAAAGGGAGAATTGATCTCGCTGCAGCGCAATTCGCATATCATTTTCGATAGAAAGTTGCCGCTTAACCTTTGACAGCATTTCGGGATGGAAACAGCGAATACTATTTATCCCCTCCTCTTTCGCGGCTTTCCTTGTTGTATCAAGCTGATTGATGACACTTTCAGTCGTTATATTTTTTCCATCGAAAGTGGATATTGCGATGCTACTGGTGACATGTACTTCATGGTCAAAGATATGGAATGGTCGGGATATTCTGGCTTTAAATTTCTCAGCGATTGCGATCGCGGATTGGGTTGCAATATCTTGGTTTGAAGCGACTTCATTAAGAATCAAAGTAAACTGGCCGTCGCCAGACCTTGCCAGAGTATCGTCTCTTCGGACATTGCGCTTTAAGCGTTCGGCCAATTCCTTGAGTAATCGATCTGCAATCAAATGCCCAAGAGTCTGATTAACATTTACAAAGTGATCAATCTCAACGGAAAGAACTGCTCCCAGCACCCCGCTTCGTGCTGATCGTGCTAGAGATTGATCGAGTCGATCCAGAAGCAGTGTTCTGTTTGGCAAGCCTGTGGTCTCATCATGATAAGCACGGGCTATCATCTCATTCTGCTTGCGATATTGCGTGTTCAAGTCGACCATACTGACTAGGTAGTACGACTCTTTATCTTTTTCAGTTTGGATTGAGGTAATCTTGGCCCACAGAGGTTGCTGCTTTTGATCCTTTCTTTTACACCAAAGTTCACCTTCCCATCTGCCTGCAGATTCCAACGTCTTCATCATTTCAACGTAGAAATCATTGGAATGATGCTCAGAAGCAAGGATCTCCGAATCGCTTCCAACCAATTCATCAGGCTTGTATCCTGTCATGGTGGAAAATTCTTGGTTTACATGCTGAATTATTCCAGAGTGGTTGGTGATGAACATACTTTCCGGCACTTCAAATGCGGAGGCTGCCAGCCGAAGTTCAGATTCTGCCCGCTTGTTTGCGGTGATGTCATGATAGGTGACTACAACCGCCTCTAAATGACCATCATTACCCATCAAAGGCTGGCTGTTTGCCAGAAGTGAGATACGTTGGTTGGTATCTAGGTCGTAGAGAGAAAGTTCCAGTCCCTGCACTCTTTTGCCATTCAGCGCAAGTATCTGCGGTAACTCACTGTTCTTTAGAGCTCTTTTCCCTTGTGCATTGAAAACTTTATTTTTTATTTCAGGGATTGATAGTTGAGGTTTTGGAGAAGCTGATTGAAATAGATGATAGGCAGTGGCATTTAGGTATAAAGGAACCCTTGCACATCAAAGACCGCAACCCCATCAGCAACATGATCGAGGATTTGGTGCAGATACTCCTCCTCCGCATGAAGCGCAGTTTCATAACTTCTCCGTAAGCGAAATTCATAGAGGAGTTTTTTTCGAAAGTGATGGATAGCACCAATGAATGCTCCACCAACAAGCAGGTGAAGTGTGATTAGCGAAGAGATAAAAGCCGCGCTATTCGGAGTAACGAGTAGATTCCACGTAAGTGAAATGACAAAAAAGAGCGTTACGCCGATATAGGCGAAGCGCATCGCACGAGTTAGGTGCCTCGTATCCGCATGCCCGTCTGATTTTGTATTCCATTGGGTGCTGGGCGAGAAATCCATGGCTGATCAACCCTAATTTATATAAGGGTCAATGTAGACGGATTATCCCCACAAAATCAATCAGGCAATCGCTTCTCTAAACACTTTTTTTGTGGACCAGTTCTGAAGATAAGATAGGAATTGTGCTTTATGTATGGTTTTCTGGACAGATGCGGAACCGAAGGGCCCATATGGATAGACATCTATCCATATGGGGTTGGGTTACATCAGTAGGCTGGATAAGGGAAGGTAGGATAGGACGGGTACTGGTAATAGGGATAGTAGCCAGGATAAGGCCGCGGATAAACCGGGCGCTGCGCCGGTTTCATTGCATCCCTCAGATCCTTTTCTGCCTGCATCAGATCTCTCATTGCCTTTATTTCGGTGTCGGCCGCGTTACGCAAGTCATCAAATTCCTCCATGATCTTTGCAACCGATTCGACCCGCTGCTGACTCTGCTGCTCTCTCGCAGCGGCCTGTTCTGCCTGCATTGCATCAACTGATTGCTGGAAAGCGGTTGCAGAAGCTGGAGTCGCCGCACTCGCGCTTTGCGCTGGTGCCTCAGCACTCCCTGTATCAGTACTGGAGGCAGCTTCAGGCTCCGCTTGTTGGGGCTCGGCGCTTGCTTCATCAGAGGCTGCCTCGACACTGACCGCAGCGGCGGCAGTCACAGCTGTACTAGCAGGCGCTGCAGTAGTCTGTTGCTCGCCAGCAGCCGCAGCAACTTCAGGCTCTACTTGTTGGGGCTCAGAGTTTGCTTTATCAACGGTTGCCTCGGCACTGACTGCAGCGGTCGTAGTTACAGTCGTACTTGCAGTCACGGCCTGTTTAGCCGGGCTATTCGCCGGTTCGTCTGCTGTCTTGATCTGCTCAGGCGCGGCAGCTGATGGTGCACCATTTGTTTTGCCGATTTCTGCCACTGTTGTCGCTGGGGCCGAAGCCGTAGCGGCTTCGGCTGCCTCATTACCGGTTTGAGTAACAGCAGAGTCTGTTGCCTGAGCGGCATT
>NZ_AFOC01000165.1:0-4367 GCF_000224455.1 endosymbiont of Riftia pachyptila (vent Ph05) | reverse complement strand
AGAAGGTGTTCAAGGCAGTGGCCCACGCGATTCGTGAGGACGGCGCCTACATCGAGGCCGGTGAGAACGACAACCTGATCGTGCAGAAGCTAGAGGCCAACCCCAACGCTCTGGGGGTATTCGGCTTCAGCTTCCTCGACCAAAACAGCGACAAGGTGCAGGGTTCCAAGATCGAGGGTGTGGTGCCTGAATTCGAGTCCATCGCCGACGGCTCCTACCCGGTATCCCGTCCGCTCTTCTTCTATGTAAAGAAGGCTCACATCGGCAAGATCCCCGGCATCAGCGAATACCTTTCTGAGTTCACCTCTGAAAAGGCCTGGGGTGACGAGGGCTATCTGGCCGACAAAGGCATGATTCCCATGCCAAAGGCGGAGCGCGATGCCTTCGCCAGCGACGTCAGATCGTTAAAGAACCTGCAGCTCAAATGAGCGAGTGGGATTGAGGTGCCGGGAATTTCCCCGGCCACCCTTGATAGATTATGCACTACACAACCCTGATCCTGCTGCTAGCGATCCTGACCAGCCTGGCCTATCAGTTGGGACGCCGACGTTCTCACACCCTGGTGGGAGGCCCTACCAGGGTCCGGCAGCTGCACTCTTTGCCCAGCTACTACGGCTTCTACACGGCCATCTGGTGCGGACTCCCGGCGCTGCTGGTGCTGGGGCTCTGGCTAATTTTCGAGCCCAACATCATTACCAGCCTAGTGGTGGCGGAGCTGCCCGAGGCGACCCGCAACCTGCCTGAGGCGGAGCTGGGTCTGGTGATCAACGACATCAAGAACCTGGCGGCGGGCAATATCGTCTCCACTGAGATCGGTCCCGCGATACAGGCAGCCGCGGATCACCTGCAAAGTCTCGAGCGCACCTCGGCGGCCGCCTTGACCGTGCTGATCCTAGTCCTGGCGATGCTGGGCACGAGCTACGCCTGGCGCTTCATCTCGCCGGAACTACGCGCCCGCAACCGGGTGGAGGGCGTGCTCAAGGCCCTGCTCATCACCAGTTCCACCATCGCCATCTTCACCACCATCGGCATCGTGCTGTCGGTGCTGTTCGAGGCGCTGCGCTTCTTTCGGCAGATTCCACTCAGCGAGTTCCTGTTCGGCCTGACGTGGAGTCCGCAGATGGCGATCCGCGCCGATCAGGTGGGCTCCTCGGGCGCCTTCGGCTCCATCCCCCTATTTGCCGGCACCCTGCTGATTTCCTTCATCGCCATGCTGGTAGCGGTGCCCATCGGACTGATGTCGGCCATCTACCTCTCCGAATACGCGGGGCGCAGGCTGCGGCTGTCGCCAAGCCGGTGCTGGAGATCCTGGCCGGGATTCCCACCGTGGTCTACGGCTTCTTCGCAGCACTCACAGTGGCGCCCTTCATTCGCAACAGCGGCGGGCTGCTGGGACTCGACGTCTCCTCCGAAAGCGCTCTGGCCGCCGGACTGGTGATGGGCATCATGATCATTCCCTTCGTCTCATCGCTCTCCGACGACGTGATCAACGCCGTCCCCCAGGCGCTGCGCGACGCCTCCTACGGTCTCGGCGCGACCCGTTCCGAGACCATCCGGCAGGTGATCATCCCCGCGGCGCTGCCGGGCATCGTTGGCGGCATCCTGCTGGCGGTCTCCCGGGCCATCGGCGAGACCATGATCGTGGTGATGGCGGCGGGCCTGTCGGCCAATCTCACCGCCAATCCACTGCAGAGTGTGACTACGGTGACGGTGCAGATCGTGACCCTGCTGGTGGGTGACCAGGAGTTCGACAGCCCCAAGACCCTGGCCGCCTTTGCCTTGGGACTGCTGTTGTTCGTGGTCACCCTGGTGTTGAACCTGGTGGCTCTGCATGTGGTGCGAAAATATCGGGAGCAGTATGAATAATCCGATCGGTTCGGGGGCCACGGCCACCGAAAAAGTTAAAGCCTCCCTGGCCGCCCGTTACCGGCGTGAACGGCGCTTCAAAGCCATCGGGATCGGGGCCGTCTGTGTGGGGCTGCTGTTCGTCAGCTTTTTATTCGTCAGTATTGTCAGCAAAGGCTATACCGCCTTTTGGCAGACTCAGATCCGGCTGGATATCCATTTCGATGCCGCCGTGATCGACCCCAGCGGGAACAGAGACCTAACCGAACTGGGGCATGCGGACTACGCCAGCCTGATCAAGCAGAGTCTGCGTAAACGCTTCCCGGAGGTAAAAAACCGGCGCGAGAAGCGAACCCTATACAAGTTGGTAAGTAGTGGTGCGGCGTTCGATCTGCGCGCCAGGGTGCTCGCCGATCCAGACCTGATCGGCACCCGCCAAACCCTGTGGCTGCTGGCGGACGACGATCTGGACATGCTGGTCAAGGGGCAGATCGACCGTTCGCTGCCGGAAAACGAGCGCCGACTGAAAGACCAGGTAATCGGCTGGATCGATGCCCTCAGCGCCCAGGGAGCGGTCGAACTGAAGTTCAACAGCACCTTCTTCACCAATGGCGACTCGCGGGAACCCGAGCAAGCCGGCATCGGCGGCGCGCTGATGGGCTCGCTCTACACCCTGCTCATCACCCTGCTGCTCGCCTTCCCAATCGGCGTGGCGACGTCGGTCTATCTGGAGGAATTCGCCCCCCGCAACTGCTGGACCGACCTCATCGAGGTCAACATCAACAACCTCGCGGCGGTGCCCTCCATCGTGTTCGGCCTGCTGGGGCTGGCGGTGTTCATCAATTTCTTCGGCCTGCCCCGCTCGGCGCCCCTAGTGGGCGGCTTGGTGCTGACCCTGATGACCCTGCCCACCATCATCATCGCCAGCCGTGCGGCACTCAAATCGGTACCGCCCTCGATCCGCGAAGCGGCCCTGGGAGTGGGGGCATCGAAGATGCAGATGGTGTTCCACCACGTGCTACCGATGGCTCTGCCGGGGATGCTTACCGGCACCATCATTGGCATGGCCCAAGCCCTGGGTGAATCGGCGCCGCTGCTGATGATCGGTATGGTGGCCTTCATCGTCGATATTCCCGGCGGACCGCTGGATCCCTCTACGGTGTTGCCGGTGCAGATTTTTCTTTGGGCCGACAGTCCTGAACGTGCCTTCATGGAACGCACCTCGGCGGCGATCATGGTGCTGTTGGGTTTTCTTATCCTGATGAATGCGCTGGCAGTTCTGCTGCGTAAGAGATTCGAACGCCGCTGGTAAGCAGCGGCTATAGGAGTGGAACAATGATGAATGCGATTGCAAAAGAGGTCATGCGAGACGCCCCGAACAAGGGTCTACTGGCATCCGTAAGCGTGGCGCGCTTCAAAGGCGATGCCGATGATTTCAGCGGCACGGTCGGTGAGGTCGAGGTGGCAGACCCACGCATGCGTTGCCGTAACCTCGATGTTTTCTACAACGATAAGCATGCCATCATGGATGTGAGCCTGGATATCGGCAAAAACGAAGTGGTAGCTATGATCGGCCCTTCGGGCTGTGGCAAGTCCACCTTTCTGCGCTGCCTGAACCGGATGAACGACACCATCGATATCTGTCGGGTGAGCGGTCAGATCCAGCTCGACGGTCAGGAGATCTACGACCGCCGGCTCGACGTGGTGCCGCTGCGCGCCCGGGTGGGCATGGTGTTTCAGAAGCCCAATCCATTTCCCAAATCGATCTATGACAATATCGCCTACGGCCCGCGAATTCACGGCCTGGCGGCCAACCGCCAGGAGCTGGACGAGGTGGTGGAGACCTCCTTACGCAAGGCCGGCCTCTGGAACGAAGTGAAGGACCGGCTCGACCAGCCGGGCACCAGCCTGTCAGGCGGCCAGCAACAGCGTCTCTGTATCGCACGCACGATTGCCGTGTCACCCGACGTGATCCTGATGGACGAGCCCTGTTCAGCACTCGACCCCATCGCCACGGCGAAGATCGAGGAGCTGATCGACGAGCTGCGTAAGAACTACACCATCGCCATCGTCACCCACTCGATGCAGCAGGCCGCGCGGGTCTCCCAGCGCACCGCCTATTTCCACCTGGGGCGTCTGATCGAGGTGGGTCCCACCGACGACATCTTCACCCGCCCCCGCCACAAGCTGACGGAAGACTACATCAGTGGTCGTTTTGGTTGAGCAAGAGGGGAGCGACGGCTCAATATTTAGGTTTATAGGTCGGGCTGCGCCCGACAGCATCCTTGATTTCAAGGTATGGCACACGGCGGCCACAGGCCGCCCTATGGGCGCAAGATACGAGCTCACGACTTGATCAGAGGCGCTCTAATACTTCAGCTTCTTGAACACCTCATAGCCATACGCCGGCTTCCAGCCCCAAGAGTAGTTCTGTAGATCGAGCAGTGCCGCCTGCTCTGCGCCCGGGTAGGAGTAGGGGCTGAAACCACAGCCGTAGCTGGTGCGCGGCTTGCCGCGGAAGG
>NZ_AFOC01000166.1:0-4361 GCF_000224455.1 endosymbiont of Riftia pachyptila (vent Ph05) | reverse complement strand
CCAGGGTAGAGCCCCCTAGCCCAGATCGATCGTCCGCTTAGGCCGCGGTCCAGGTGGCGGCGATCACCTGATTCATCGTTGCCTGTTCGTGGGGAGTCAACGAGCCATTGGCCGCTGCCTCGGGTGAAAAAGCGGCCATCGCACTCACCAGGCGCTCCACCTGATTGTTCAGCAACAGCTCACCACTGGCGGTTCTAACCCGGTTCAATTGGTAATTACCACCGTAATACCAGTTATCGATGGTGACTCGATCCTGCGTCCCCAGCAGATCGATCTGCAGGTCATAACCCTGGCGGCTGAACCAGAGATCTTCTGCATCTATATCCTTGCCAAAAACAAGCCGCCCAGTCTTCGACTGCCCGTCGTTATCGGAAATCACATCCTTACCGTGCCCCCGGCCGAAGACGTAGAAATCGATACCTTGCCCACCGGACAGGTAGTCGTTACCCGCACCACCGTTCAGGACATCGACACCATAACCACCGTAGAGCCCATCACTACCCGCCCCACCGAACAACCTATCGGTTCCGTTACCACCATAGAGCCGATCATTACCGCCCAAGCCACTGATACGGGTGCCAGCGTCACTATAGGCGCGAAGACGATCATTACCGTTGGTCCCATAGGCCACCGCATGTTTCAAAATATCGGCCTGAGTCCAGGTCACACCATCGGCAAACTGGAACGATCCAATATATTGATTGGTCCCACCAGTGGATTGATAGAAGTAGTTACCGACCCTCACCGCATCACCATTTCCATAGCGCAACACCAGGTCATTCCGGTTCACAACCACCCGAACCTCTGTCGACGCCACATCCTCAAATCGGATCACATCATGGCTGGGGCGCCTGTAGTATGAGGATGATTCGCGCACATAATCCCATCCCGAACCTTTACGGAATAGATAGATATCATCACCATCGCCACCATACAGGCCGTCATTGCCGCTTCCGCCATCCAGCAGATCGTTGCCATTGCCGCCATAGAGCTGGTCATTTCCCCGCAGGCCGAGCAGGTGGTCATTACCGCCCCGGCCTTCGATCCTATCCGAGCCTTTTCTACCAACCAGAAACTCATCATCAGACTTGCCATACTGCCTGCCGGAGCGGCCGATACCAAAATCGTTGAGGGTGGCATCGATATCAACCTGATTCTGAAGCGTACTCAACCACTGACCCAACATCACCTGGCTGTTCCAACCACTTTTTCCCAGAGATCCGCCAACATACTCATGGAGTTCGAGCAGATCGATCAGCGCCCCCTTTGCATTCTTGTTACGCTTTGCGACAAGCTGCGCCTCTACCTTTGAGAAATCCAGCTCGACGCCCTTGTCTGTCAGACCAATGGAGATTGAATCCAGATAGGGCCGCCACCACCCCTGCTTGGCAAAACCCGCATAGACACTATCCTGTAGGGCGGCATAAGCATTATTGAGAGAGTGAACAGCCCATTGATTCGGAATACTGTTGCTGCTCCCGCGAAAGAACTCCCCCATGAACGCCTCAACCGCAGCAAGTTTACGGGCATCTACCTTGCCGCCACGGCTATTGGAGGCGATATCCTCCACACCGGTCCACTGGAAGATGATCTGCTGCGTCAGCGCCATCCGCTGCTCCCGGATTGAGGCGCCCTGCAACTGCTTGACAAGCCTGGCCAACTTGCCACTCGAATCACGCATCATCGCCTGATGCAGATCGCCGACCGTCCCGAAACCTGGCAGGAAGGGGAGTTTGGCGATTGAATCCGATACGGCCACACGATCGATTTCCTGGGTTGAGATACGATCAACATCAAACCAGACATCCGCCATCTGGCCGATAGCGCCATCAGTTCGAGTAAAACCGGCATAGCCCTGATGTAAGTTTCCATTGACATCGGTATATCGAATGCTGTTATAGCCAGTGTCCAGGGACTTCACCCCCGCACTGTTCATGCTCAGCAGTTCCCCCTTATCGGTCTTGCCATTACCATTGAGGTCACGCCACACCTTCAGAGAGGCCCAGCCACTGTCCTTACTATCGACGCGGCCATCGCGATTCTCATCCAACTCCCTAAGCGCACCATAACCATTGCCGGCAAACCGTCCATTATTGAGGATGGTGTGATCACCAAGCAGTTCAGCCCCGTTATCGATCAGGCCATTGCCATTTCGATCAATAACCAGCAGGCCATCATCAGAACCAACCCACCCCGTCAACTCGGCAAAGCCATCGTTGTTGTGATCGAAATAGGTACCGCTGGATAGCCCCGTGGTTTCTATTCCATCGCCATCCAGGTCTAGGATTAGCGGGTCATAGCCATAGCCATTTGCTGCCCCAAATAGGTCGCTGATCAAGCCTTTCATTGAACTTTCCAGGCCGTTGATGGCATCGCCCAAGCCGAAGGCGAAGTCAAGAAACTGTGGCGCAATTTGATCGCCCCAAGAGGAGAGTGTCTTATCCCATGCATTAAATAACGGCCCAAGCCACTCTTTGGCGTCGTTAAACTGTTCAAGCCAACCCTGTGCCTGTTGTTGAACCTGCGGATCCGATGAATAGCCTTCCCTAAAAACAAAACCTAGTAGGTGGATGTTTACCAATACGGCATCCGGACCATCACCTCCCGTATCACGGATCTGCGCCCATAGATCTTCGACGGCCTGGTCGTCATACTCTTTGCGAATCAGTTCCATGGGGGTATAGAGCGTCCAATTTTCGAGGCTAAGATTATTTTTCTCAAATGCTTCCTGATGGAACTTCATCGTCTCGTTATAGCGAACATCCCGATCAATCCAACCCCCATTCTGATCGGCATTCGAAATAAGTGCCTTGATATATCCCTCTGCCATATCGACACGAATATTATCGATCTCTGCCAACGAAAGATTAATGCATTCTTCACCGCCCATACCCATCAAAGCAGTACCTTTCAGATAGTTGAGGGCTGCTTGACCGGCAACTGTGTCACCATTAGCCACACCTGCGGCCCAGCCCGCATAATTATAGCCTTTGCCGTAGAGTTCGGCATAGACTTGGCGGACGGCCTTTACCCCCCCCGATTCGATACGCCTTCTGTAGTCCACAAGCTGTTGTCTCGTTATTGTCTGTAGCATGGTTCATTCCTGCTTTTCGGTTTTTTTGGCTGTTGGGTCTGCTGTTGTTGTTTTTGCCTTTGCATTTTGTTGTGTTGCGTCTCTCGGCTTTCGGGTGTTTTTTTTTGTCCTGTATGTCTTTCTATATTTCGTATCCTCTTTCGTATCTTCCTCTCAATGTTTTGCCTTTTGTGTATCTGCTTGCGCTTGTTCTTCATTTATCCTTCTCCCTCCTTGCTTTGCTCTCGTTTGGATTCTTTTGCTGGTGGTGGATTCGAGCGTTTACGTTTCGTAGTTGGGCCTTATTTTCGCTTGCTTGCCCTGCTATCGGACTTTTTGTTCGCGTCCTGATTCGGCTCACCACATCCTTGCTTCGCCTCCGCTTCTTCTCGCTACGTGGGGCTGGTTCGCTTATTAATGGTACGCTTCGCTTCGCCTTTTAGATTGTGCTGCTTGTTTGGCTCTCGTGTATCGAGACACCTTTTTTTTTCATTTTTTTTGGCTGCCTCTCGTTTCGCGTGTGCCCTTCGTTTCTTTATTTCGTCACCGTGATGATCCTGGCCGGTGGTCATAGCCACCTATTTGCAGGGGGTGTTGGCCTGGCTTTGGGGACGGGTTCGTTCTGTGCTGTTGTCCCTGGTGTTCTATTCCCTCTTGTTCGGGTTTGGGTTATTGCATTCATAACTGCGCCTTTTGGATTCAGGGGTTTTGGCGGGGCGTGGTCGTTTGCGCTTCTCTCCAGGGTCCGTATCGGCGTTGTCTTTGACGTGTTCCGCGGCGTGCCTCGGTGTGGTTCTCTTCCTACTGCCGAGGTTGGCGCGCAGCGTTTTTTGTCGATCCTGTTCTTTCTTTTTTTCTTCTTTGTTAACCTCGCGAGTCATTTCGTTTATGTTGTCCTTCTATATCCCTCTGCCAATACCGGCCCTCAGTTGCCGGGTATTGCTCTTCTACCTGAGCTTGTTCCTTCGCCTGCGGCAAGTGGTTGATTGTTTGTGATTCAGCGTTTCGCTTTTCATTTTCCCTTCTCTCTGCGATTGGGGTCTGTGTTTGAATTTTCCATAGCTGGTTTAGGTTTCCCGATTTTCGCGCTTTTTTTGGAGAATAGGGGACAGACCACGGTTTTCTTGGCTGACAACCGTGGTCTGTCCCCTGTTTCTTCCTGTTTCTTCTTTATTTTCGCAATCACTTCCCTTCTCCTTTTGTCCCATCACTATCATTTCCACTGAACTGGCCAGCAACATAACGCTCCCAACCGATCTTTATTAACGGCGACACGCCAACCAGGTAA
>NZ_AFOC01000167.1:0-4033 GCF_000224455.1 endosymbiont of Riftia pachyptila (vent Ph05) | reverse complement strand
GGGGCAAGCATTTGATGCCCAAGCTGAAAAGCTATAACGCATCAATACTGAGCTAAAGCGTCATAAGACGATGACGATTTGGCTCAATAAAACTCCCACCAGTTAAAGGGGAAGTCATTCTGGGTAAGTTGTTCCTGAAGACAGTGACCATAGCGCAGACAGTCGTCCATCTCACCTTCCTCTGATAAATAGAGCCGCGATTCTTCAACAACCCCGCCAGACCACCTGTTTGGCTGCGGCGCCTTGCTCTCGTAATAATTAGCGTTCTGCATGATTTTCTCCCGCTCTTCTCCTACTCTGAAGAGCCTTATTTATTTTGACGCCCATCACAAATCATAGAACAATCTCCACGATTATCCGGAAATCGGGCCAGGAAAGGCCCCATCCTTGCATCACAGGAAATTCATAAGCATCCATGATTGGGGTTGGTTACTCACCACCACCATACTCCAGACAGTCGATCCGCCAGGCATCCAGATCCCAGTTCTTCATCAGCCAGGAGAACCCCATCTCATTGGCTACAGGACAGATTGCATCAGCAGCATCTCCGTAGGTCACTCCAAACACCGCTTTACCCGCCTCAATGAATGGCATAAGAAGGTCACACTCCTCATACTCGAAACACTGCTCGTTAAGAGCCCAGTCAAAATCGTCCAGCAGGGCTTCGATCTGGTTCAGATCATTCTTTAGCCCGATGGAGAGCCCGCGCTGGTGCGCTTGGGCGGCCAGCCAGCGATTGTAGGCAAGCTGATCCTCTCCTGTCAGTTCAAAGCCACTACTGTTGGTGTAGCCATCCACATTATCGGGCTCCACACCATCGCATCCTTTGGCAACAGCAAGATCAAGACGCGCCGCCATGATCGGCCCCAACTGATCAATGTCTCTGATATCAAGCCAGGATTCTCCAGGCCACTCATCCAGCTGATTACCGATCACTGATGCCGGGAAATCCTCCGCATCGGAGCGCCAATCCTCAAAGCTGCCTGCACTGAAGTAGCAGATCACCACCCTGCCCTGGGCCTTGAGCGATGCGATCAGCTCCCCTGAGGCCTCGAACAGATCCACATCGTACATATCGACATTGAAGGAGGTATCCACCTCACCGCTGTTGATCTGCCACTGCCAGCTGGTGCCCGGCGCCGGCCGCCAGATCTCGTTCGATGATCCGGGCAGATATTTCGACAACAGCCGGATGTAGGGCGCCTGATAGGTGATAGAGTTCTCGGTGATCTCGTAGGAGTTCTCCGAGCCATTCCAGGACCAGTAACGCTTCATCGACGGCTGGTTGTTGAGGCGATGGGCAGCGTCCTCGATGTCATCGATGTAGACACCATCCCTCCAGTAGTGCTCGTTGGGACCGCCCACCAGATATCCCGGCGCAGGTCCATAGAGCGAGTTCTCCACGCCATCCCACAGCTCAGAGCCATCGTTGAACCAAAGATGGTAAAACTCAGGCACCGAGTTATCCGCACCAAACTCATCCATATTGGAGAGATAGGCGATGTTGTGCGGGTTCACACCATGCAGATAGTGCAGATAGCCCTGTGCCGCTGAGCCATAGTCGCCACTGTTTCCCGGATCAAAGCCAGATTCAGCAGTGGAGAACATCAGGTTGCCAGCATTACCCTTGCCCCTATTACTACCCCAATGGTGCTCATCGAGATAGGCCCGGTAGGGATCCTTCTGCTCCTGGAAGCGTGCCAGTGGTGAGAAAGGTACCCACTCTTCCGGCAAGCTCATGGCACGCAACAGCTGGGCCTGGATGGTTTCAACCAAGCCAGCATCGGCGCCGTCGAGCCCAGCATAGTAGATCAGGGCATCCTGGACCTCCTGCTGCATACCATCGAAGACCAGATACCCCCCCTCCCCGAGCAGCAGCGCGTCACTCTCTGCATGGGCCAGGATGTAATCCTGGAAACGCTGCTCACCGGTCAGAGCAAACAGATGAATCGCCGCGTTGAGGCGGTTGGCCAACTGATGGGACTCACAACGAGCGTCATCGTAACCACAATCCTCCGCTGCCGCATTCACAAACCCAGCATTGTCGAAGTTTGACGGAATTGACTCAGGATTCTCTTCCAGCCAATCCCAGGCATCGAGTGCTGCCTGGCGCAGGGTACCAGCAAACTCAGCATTGAAGTCACTGTAGACCAATGCAGCATGAGCATAGGCACCAGCAGCCGAAATGGTTGCCGAGGCAGTCGGCGGTGCATAACGACGTGGCGTCACGTCGCTGCTTGGCGGGCTGCCACCGTTCCAGTTGATGGAGGCAAGCTTGTGCAGCACCGAGCCATCCTCGATCTGCATACGCAGCATCCACTCCATCTCCCAGCGGACCTCATCGAGCAGATCCGGCACACCATTGCCCGACTCAGGGATCTGATAGTCATCCCCCCAGACTGCAGGGCGCTCCTGATAGGCATAGAGCAGATTGTGCACTGTGCCATCGGCATAGTTGATGTACTTATTGTAATCACCAGCGTCATACCAGCCGCCATGCAGGTCACGCCCAGTGGCCGGATCGGAACTCTCCGGATCCTCCGGGATCATTGCCCGTACATCATAGTCCTGCTCCGCACCACCGTGGGAGGCGCTGTCCACCCAGCGGGGATCAGCATAGGGCTCCTGCTTGGCGAAGTTCACCCGCTGGTAGAAGTAGCTGCGCACCGCCTGTTTCAGTACATCGGTATAGACATCTGCGCGGATATCAAAGGGATGTGAGGCGGCCTCATTCTCCGGATCGTAGACGTAGAATTCGCCTGTTTCGGTGAGTTCAGAGAAGTCGAACCACCAGGCCTTGTCTCCCGACTGATCGTTGGTAGCACCCTCATTCCACTGGGTCAAAGCCCCGATGAAGGCAATGCTATCATCAGCGGTGCGACGCACCTGATAGTCGCTGCCAGGGGCAAAGGTATCAGCGCTGTTGAAGCCCTCCTGCGGAGCAGCAATCACCGCCACCTTCTCCCCATCGGGCAGATAGCCAAACTGGTCGACATGGATATTGTTCGAGACGTTGAACTCCACCGGCGGGTTCTCCACCACCAGTACAGTGCGCATCTCTTCGGTAGAGTTGCCGGCATTGTCGCTGACGCTGTAGACCAGCATGTAGCTGCCAACGCTCCCGCTATCCACAGAGCCAGTGACCTCGATACGATCGCTGATATCGCCATCGAACGCATCGTTGGCGGTAGCACCCGGATCGCTGAACTCCACCCCCAGCTCCACCTCGTAGGGGTTGTCGCCGAGCAACACGATGATCGGCGCACTGGCCGCTACCACGTTCACAGTGCGGATGACGGTCGCTGTGTTACCGGCACTATCGGAGACCGTGTAGGTCAGCTGATAGCTGCCTGCGACCTCGATATCCACCTCACCATCGACCAGGATGCGATCGGTGATATCACCATCCACATCATCCTCTGCACTGGCACCGGGATCGATGAAAGGAGTGCCCGCCTCGATCGCAACTGGGTTATCACCTTCCAAGGTGATGACCGGGTCGGACGAATCGACCACCTCCACGCTACGGCTGGCGCTGGCGCTATTGCCCGCGGCATCAGTGACGCTATAGGTGACGGTATAGCTGCCAACGGTGCTGGAATCGACCACTCCGCTTACCACAATCGAGCCACTCAGATCACCATCAAAGGTATCGTTGGCGGTGGCCCCCGGGTCGGCGAAGGTCTCACCGGCCTGCAGGGTCATCGGGTTGTCACCCAGCAGGGTGATGACCGGCGCGCTGCCCGCAACCACGATTACAGTGCGGGTCACAGTCGCCTGATTGCCCGCTGCATCCGCAACCTGATAGGTCAGGGTGTAGGTGCCGGCGGTCGTATGATCAACCGAGCCGCTGGCCTGAAGATTGGCACTCAGATCCCCATCCCGATCATCACTGGCCGTCGCGCCTGGATCACTATAAGCGACCGGACCAGCCTCACGGGTCACACTGCTACCACCATTCAAAGTAATCACTGGCGCCACCGTATCTGGTGCTTCGGCGACCACAATCATCAGACTGCTGCTGTCACTACCC
>NZ_AFOC01000168.1:0-3652 GCF_000224455.1 endosymbiont of Riftia pachyptila (vent Ph05) | reverse complement strand
ATTGACGAGATTTACAACGCAGCAGCTGGATATTCTGGACACAAGATTACGAGCTCATGACTTGATCAGAGGCTACTTAAACAGGCCATCTCTCATCCAGACAGCTCCACAGGCTATTTCAGCGCCGAGGTATTCACTCCAGCGATTCCCAGCGCCACATCCTGCAACCGCAGCCAGGCATCCTTTTTTTCCAGCCCCTTGATCACCCTGTCGATACCAGCGCAATCGATAAGGAGCCGACGCCAGACTGCCGCCCGTCGCTTCAGTCCCTTGCGCATCAGTGGCTTGCGCTTCTCCCATACGCGTTGTGCGGCCATCACACTATCGACTGAACGCCCCTGCTCGACCATCGCCGCCATCTCCGCCAACGCCCGAATCTCCCGCGCCAGCGCCCACAACACCACCGGCGCCACCACCCCCTCTGCCTGCAGGTGTTCCAGCATGCGCAGACCACGGCCCGCCTCTCTGGCAAGCAGAGCATCCACCAAGCCAAACACATCAAAGCGGGCACTGTCGGCCACTGATTCGGCAAGCTGCTCCTGATCCACAACCCCAGGACCATGCAGCAGCAACAGCTTCTCGATCTCCTGCTTGGCGGCAAGCAGATTGCCCTCAATCCGCTCAGACAGCATCTCCACCACACCGGGCTCCGGCGTCAGCCCCACATCCCGCAAGCGCCGCTCCAGCCAGGGTAGCAGCCGCTGCCCTTCAATCGGCCAGATCAGCACCAGCACGCCCAGCCGCTCGACCCCTTTTACCCACTTACTATTCTGCTGGGCTCGGTCGAGCTTGGGGGCGGTGATCAACAGCAGGGTGTCGGGGGGGGGATCAGCCAGATAGGCGCTGATCGCTTTGGAGCCTGGGGTGCCGATCTTTGAACTCGACAGGCGTAGATCGAGGAGCCGCTTATCGCCAAACAGAGAGAGGCTCTGCCCCGCCTCAAGCAGCTGATTCCAGTCGAAACCCGGGCCAACCTCCAACAACTCACGCTCACTGAAGCCCTGAGACCTAGCCGTCTGACGCACCTGATCCGCCGCCTCGCCCAATTGCAGTGGCTCATCACCGCTCAGCAGATAGACCGGAGCCAGCGACTTGTTCAGTTGGGCCGGCAGCTGATCGTTGCGCAGACGCATCAGCGGCTAGAGCCGGGCCTGCAGATGGCGCAGGATCTGTCCAGCCAGGTTGGCCGCATCTCCTGCTGCACCAACGCCGCCTCATTGCGTCGCCCCAGCTCTTCGGTGCCGCTGTAGATCAGCTGGCGCAGCACCTGCAGACTCTGGGGTTCGATCCGCTGCTCGCCTGTTGCTGCAGTCACCTGGTACTCCACTGTCAGTTTGAGCTCATACTCCAGCGCTTTGCCGTTGGCATCCACCGACAGGGCTCGGTACTCGATCTGATCCTTCAGCACCTGCAGATGGTGTCTCGCCGCTGCTTCGCTGGCAGCCAGCTTCGCACCGGAGGCGCTCAGCTCCTGACGCAGCATGGCTGCCAGGCTGGTGCGGCCAGCATCCCCCTGGATGTAGAGTCCATCCAGATTCGGCGTTGCCTGCTGGTAGCCCTTGAGATGGAAGCCGCAGCCGCTCAGCAGCAAGACAAGCACTACCCACAGGACAATCCGGTAATGACGTTTCATTGAGATCTATCCATCCTCACCATGCTGAACTTCAATCATCCGTAGGAGCACCGCTTGCGGCGCTCCTACTGCCAGATCACTTGGCAACTATGTTCACCAGCTTGTTGGGCACCACGATCACCTTGCGCACCGTCGCCTCGCCGATGAACTTCTGCACGTTGTCATTGGCCATCGCAGCCACCTCGACAGCTGCCTTATCGGCATCGGCGGGCACCTGGATCTTCGCCCGCACCTTGCCATTGACCTGCACCACATACTGAATGCTCTCCTGCTTCAGCGCCGCCTCGTCAACCCGCGGCCAGCCGGCAGCGAGGATATCGTCACCGTAACCCAATCCGCGCCAGAGGTGGTGGGAGATGTGGGGGGCGATGGGGCCAAGCAGGCGCAGCACGATGCTGAGGCCTTCGTGCAACACCACCCGATCAACCGCCTCGTCGCCCAGCTTGTAGAGGCTGTTGACGATGGTCATGCAGGCGGAGACCACCGTGTTGAACTGCTGTCGGTCGAAGTCGTAGAGCGCCTTCTTCAGCGTCTCGTGCAGCTCGCGGCGGGCATCTTTCTGTGCATCTCCCAGCACGAGATCGGAGTCATTGGACGCTTCAGCGTCCAACGACTCCAATCCCTTTTGTGCCAGCGCCCAGAGGCGTTTAAGAAAACGAAAGGAGCCCTCCACCCCCTCGTCGTTCCATTCCAGAGACTGGTCTGGCGGTGAGGTGAACATGGTGTAGAGACGCACCGTGTCAGCACCGTAACGGTCGATTAGGGTCTGCGGATCAACACCGTTGTTCTTCGACTTCGACATCTTCTCGATGCCGCCGATCTCCACCGGCTGACCGTCAGCGGCAAACTTCGCACTGAGTGGACGCCCCTTCTCGTCTCGCTCCACCTCGACCTCTGCCGGGTTGTACCAGTGCTTGGCGCCGCTGGCTTCGTCGCGGTAGTAGGTGTCAGCCACCACCATGCCCTGGGTCAGCAGGTTGCGGAACGGCTCGTTACTATGTATCAGCCCCGCATCCCTGAGCAGCTTGTGGTAGAAGCGAGCGTAGAGCAGGTGCAGCACCGCGTGTTCGATGCCGCCCACATAGTGGTCGACTGGCAGCCAATAGTCGGCCCGCTCGTCGAGCATGGTCTCGGCGCCGGGGCAAGTGTAACGGGCGTAGTACCAGCTCGACTCCATGAAGGTATCGAAGGTATCGGTCTCGCGCCGCGCCGCGCCGCCGCATTCGGGGCAGCTGCATTTGGCGAATTCGGCATCGGCCTTGATCGGGTTAATGGTGTTCTCGTCGTAGACGATATCTTCCGGCAGAACCACCGGCAGATCCTCGAGAGGCACCGGCACAATACCGCACTTCTCGCAGTGGATCATCGGGATCGGCGTGCCCCAGTAGCGCTGGCGGGAGACCCCCCAGTCGCGCAGGCGGAAGTTCTTGGTCTTCTCCCCCTTGTCACGCGCCTGCAGCCACTCGGCGATGGCGTCGAAGGCCGCCTCGGAAGTAAGGTCGTTGAAGGGGCCAGAGTCTTTGAGTACACCCTTGTCGGTGTAGGCGGCGGCCTGAATATCGACCTGTGAACCATCCGCAGGGTGGATCACCTGCTTGATCGGGATGCCGTACTTGCGGGCGAAAGCGTGGTCACGCTCATCGTGGGCAGGCACGGCCATGACGGCACCTGTACCGTAACTCATCAGCACGAAGTTGGCCGCGTAGATCGGCACCGGCTCGCCGCTCACCGGGTGGATGGCGTTGATGCCGAGCGGCATGCCCTTTTTCTCGATGGTCTCCAGATCCGCCTCGGAGGTGCCGCCCTGGCGGCACTCGTCGATGAAGGCGGTCAGCTCTGGGTTGCCTTCGGCGGCCTGCAGTGCGAGTGGGTGCTCACCAGCAACCGCCACGTAGGTAACGCCCATGAGGGTGTCGGGGCGGGTGGTGAAGATGGTGAGAGTTTCGTCAGAGGTGGCGCTCTCAATACCGAACTCCATCTTCACGCCGTAGGAGCGGCCGATCCAGTTGCGCTGCATGG
>NZ_AFOC01000169.1:0-3568 GCF_000224455.1 endosymbiont of Riftia pachyptila (vent Ph05) | reverse complement strand
AGCCGATGCCGATGCGAAAGTTCAATCGCCTGCCGTTACGCTGATATTCCTCGACGTAGGCGTGCATCTCCAACGCCAGGCGCGCCAGGAGTCGGGCGTGATCTGGCCGTGGGCGTGGCGCACCGGAGACGACCATGTAGTTGTCTCCGATGGTCCGTATCTTCTCCAGGCTGTACTTTGTGACCAGTGAGTCGAATCGAGAAAATACCTCGTTGAGCAGATCGACCATCTCGGTTGGAGAGAGCTCGTCGGAAAGGGCCGTAAAATCTGCGATGTCAGCGAACAGGATGCTGACCGAGTCGTAGTGCTCGGCAATGGTTTCATCCTTGTCTTTCAGGATTGCTGCGATCTCCTTGGGTAGAACGTTCTGCAGCAGTCTTTCCGATTTTTCCTGCTCGAGACGAAGCAGTCCGAGGAAGCGGCTCTCCTGGCCGACGAAGTAGTGGAGCAGAATGAACGCGACGGCTGAAACCGTACCGATATTGGCCACAAAAAAGATGGTTACCAACCAGGGTGGCAGATTGTTGGTGGGGTGCATGTCCGGCTGTATCAAACCGCTGACGATGACCAGGCCCAGGAAGGCCAGAAACCACCAGGGGGCGTGGTGGCGCTGCCCGATCAGCAGCGCACCAAATGGGCATATCAGTGACCATAGTATCGCGGCGCTTGAATTGACAAATCCACCCAGGGCCAGTTGCAGCAGAAACGGGAGAATCAGAATGAGCAGCAATTGACTCACCCGGAACAGCCGGTAGTGATGTGTCAGGCCGAATAAGAGGATGCTGAAGAGCGAAACCGCCGCATAGGATAGTGGCACCGCTCCGGCCAGTGGTTCGTCGAACGCAATATAGATACCGCCCCACAGCAGGCCCGCCAGGATAAACATCAGGCTGGCGCCGACTAGCAGCGTCTTTTGCAAGCGAGCGTCTTCACTATCGACCGTTTCAGCACCAACGCGCCGAATCACTGCTACCAGTCTATCCAGAGGTGTGTGGGTAGGTGTCATATCAATTCTGCCCCTGAATAAAACAGGGTCAAAAAACCAGCACCTTGTCCGCTTCCAGGGTGTGCTCTGCCAGTGTCCCCATGTTGCTGCGCTGGGCGCCTTCGATGATTTCCTCATCGGTCAGGCCACGGGCATCCATACAGGCACCACAGAGCAGCACCTCACCTTTACGTGTGATGGATTTAAGCATCAGTTCGATGTTGTAGAACCCCTGAGGTACCTTTTGTCCGTGTTTTGCACAGACCACCGCGTCGGCCAGCAGAAATACCGTGACCTTTGTATCTGTATTGCTCAGTGCCTTGGCCAGGCGCAGGCCGTTATAGTTGCGTTCAGTGCCGTAGGGTGGGTCATTCAATATGATCAGGGTATTCATGATTTACTCCTGTACAAAGTATGCTTGCCAACCAACGTCGGTATTGCATCAACCGAACACGACACTCTTGATCAATATGTAGCTCGCCACGAGCATCAGAAAACCACCGAACCCTTTTTTCAGGTGCTCTGCGGGTAGCCGGTGGCTAAGCATGCTTCCAGCAAAGCTGCCGGCGATGGCAATGGCTGTGAAAATTGCCATCAACCCGTAATCGACGGAAACAGTACCGGCATAACCTGCAAAACCGGCAAAGGATTTCAGTGCGACGATGCTCAACGAGGTGCCAACGGCACGCTTCATGGAGAGTCCGGAGAGCAAAACCAGTGCGGGAACGATCAAAAAGCCGCCGCCCACTCCCACGACGCCGGTCAGGATGCCGACGCCTATGCCGTGCAGCGCGATGTGTCCGTAGTGGGGGGCTTCACAATCGCCACTATCGCATTCAATCACTGCGGCGGCGCCGACGGATCTGTGTTGCGGCTTTGGTTTGAGCATCTTCCATGCGGCTGCGTACATCACTACAGCAAACAGACCCAGTTGAATAACCACCGGTGTGATGACGCCAAGCAGAGCGCCGGCATAGGTTCCGGCCACACCAAACAGCCCAAACATGGCTGTCACCTTCAGGTTGACGTTGCCACGCTTCCAGTGCTGTATGGCAGTAATGGTGGCAGTGACAGCCACGATACCCAGGCTCATTGCGATGGCCGATTTTGGCTCAACATGCAACAGATAGAGCAGGGCGGGCATGGTGATGATGGAGCCACCGCTGCCGAATACGCCGAGCAGCAGGCCGGTGGCGAGTCCAGCGATAATAATGGAAAGGGACACTATTGAATCTCCCGTAAATGGTCTGAAGTCTCAGTTGTGGTGTGAACAGGCAGGGCATTCTTGTTCCACTGCGTCATCCCGCCAATCACCACATGCACATCGGCAAAACCCTGACTACCGAGTATCTGCGCGGCTTTTTTGGAACGACGATCCGTGGTGCAGATCAATGCGACCGGTTTTTCCAGATAGGGGGTCAGTTCGGCCAGACGGGATTCAAGCTCTTCCAGGGGTATATTCAGGGAGCCCACGATGTGTCCCAGCTTATCCTGGTAGTCATTGGCGGTGCGGACATCCAGCAAAAGTAATTCGTCCTCTTTGTTCAGGCGTTCCCTCAGTGCATCGATGTTCATGGTGGGGCCCTGCCTGAGACGACCGATTAGTCGGGGAAGGAAGGCCACTACGGCCAGCAGCGCCAGCGCCAGCATCACTTTCTGAATCAAGCCTTCACCACCAGCCACCGCTTCACGCCCGGCGTATCCTAGATAGGTGTAGGCAATGGCGCCTGGCAGCATGCACAGATAGGTGGCGATCAGGTAGTGAAGCAGCGGGATACGGGTCAGGCCCAACGGCATAGTTGAGCAGATTGAAGGGAAAGAGCGGTACCAGACGCACGAAGGCGACGAAGCGCCAACCCTCATTTTCCACGCCCTCTTTCAGCCGCTTGAGATGGCCACCGGTCTTCTGCTCCACCCAGTTGGAAGTAAAGAATCGTGCGATAAGAAAAGCCAGCACCGCGCCGATAGTTGCGCCGGTGAGATTGTAGAAGGTGCCGAGCACCGGCCCGAACAGGGCACCACCCGCCAGGGTCATACTGATCCTGGAAGGAACAGCACCGTGCCGATGGCATAGATAACCATGAACAGCAGTGGAGCGGCGGGACCGGCTTGCTCTACCCACTGCTGCAGGGCACCTGCATCAATATGGTCTCGGTAGAGAATGGTCAGAGAAATTGCCGATGCCAACAGGGCAAATAGTAGCCAGCGAAGTGCTTTACTTCTCATCGCTATTGCTCCATTCGCGGCGATTGATGGCGTAGCCACTGATCTTGCCGATAAAGGGCAGCGCCAGCATGCCGGGTAAGCGGTTGACCTGTTTCGGGTCGCGGTATTTATGGATACCGATGGTCATGCCCTCATGACCTCCTCTGGGTTGATCACGGTAAGTGCCGAACAACCGATCCCACCAGGGCAGGCTGAAGCCGAAGTTGCTGTTTGCCTCATCATCCTCTACCGAATGGTGTACGCGGTGCATATCAGGAGTGACAAGGAACCAGCGCAATACCCGGTCTAGGCTGGTTGGGAGCCGGACATTGCCGTGATTGAACATGGCGGTGGCATTGAGCAGCACCTCAAAGATCA
>NZ_AFOC01000170.1:0-3516 GCF_000224455.1 endosymbiont of Riftia pachyptila (vent Ph05) | reverse complement strand
GGCTGATCACCGGTGCGGTGGTGTCGACGACGTTGACGGTGCGGGTGACCGTAGTGGCGGCGTTGCCCGCGGTATCGGAGACGTTGTAGGTCAGGGTGTAGGTGCCGACAGCCGTCGGGTCCACCGAGCCGCTGGTTACGACCCTTGCGCTGATGTCTCCGTCCACATTGTCGTTAGCGCTGAAGCCGGGGTCGGTGTAGGTGGCGGCAGCGCTGCCCTCGATGGTCTGTGGATTATCGCCCGTCAGGGTAATGGTCGGCGGGGTTGAGGCCAGCACCGTGACGGTGCGGGTCACCTGGGTGGCGGCGTTGCCTGCGGCATCCGTTACATCGTAGGTCAGGGTGTAAGTGCCAGGGGTGGTGGCGTCGACACTGCCGCTGGTTTGGATCGAGGCAGTAAGATCACCGTCGATGTTGTCGTTGGCGGTGGCGCCAGGGTCGCTGTAGGGCGTCGGGCCTGCCTCCAGGGTGACCGAAGCCTCACCGCTGAGGGTGATCACTGGTGCGGCGGCGGCCTGGATGGTGACGGTGCGGGTCACCTGCGCGGCGGCATTTCCAGAGGTGTCTGTTACGTCATAGGTGACGGTGTAGCTACCGGCGGTGGTGGCATCGACCGGGTTATTGATAAGGATGTTGGCGGTGATGTCGCCGTCGATGTTGTCGCTGGCAGTGGCACCGGCATCCGTATAGGCGACGCTGCCAGCCTCTCGCGTCACCGTGGCATCCCCGAGCAGGGTGATGCTGGGTGGGGTCGCGGCAATCACATTGACCGTACGGGTGACGGGTATTGCGGGGTTACCGGAGGAATCGCTGACATTGTAGGTGAGGGTGTAGCTGCCGGGGGTGTTGGTGTCGACTGTGCCGCTTATGAGCACAGGGGTGATGTCGCCATCCAGAGCATCGATGGCGGTCACACCTGGATCGATGTACTCGGTGGGGCCGGTCTCCCAGGTGTGTGGGTTAGGCGCGTTGACGCTGATGATCGGCGGGGTCAGGTCGGCGGTGACGTTGATTGTGCGGGTCACCTGGGTGGCGGCATTGCCTGCAGCATCGGTGACACTGTAGGTCAGGGTGTAGGAGCCGACGGTGGAGGTGTCGACGCTGCCGCTGATGTTGACGCTGGCACTGATGTCACCATCGAAGCTGTCGTCGGCAGAGACGCCTGGCTCGGTGAAGGGTGTGGCGCTTGCCTCCAGGGTGATGACGCTGTCGCCGGCCAGGGTGATGGTCGGCGCTGCGGCTGCCACCACAGTTACGGTGCGGGTCACCTGGGTGGCGGCATTGCTGGCGGCGTCTGTCACGTTGTAAGTGACCGTGTAGGTACCAGGAGTGGTGGGGTCGACCGGGTTGTTGACAGTGATGTTGGCGGTTATGTTGCCGTCTGTGTCATCGGTAGCGGTGGCGCCAGCGTCAGTGTAGGTGGCAGTTGGTCCCGCCTCTAAAATGACGGTAGCATCGCCGCTCCGGCTGATGGTGGGTGGTGTGGTGTCGGGGGTTGTCCCCCCTCCGCCGCCACAGCCAGATAGTAGCCCGCTGACGGCCACCCCCAATAAGAGCACTCGCTGATTAGGATAAAACATCGCTTCAATTTCCCCGCTGAATTAACTGAATCTGTGCCTGTCTTTTGTTTTTGTTGTCCAAGCCTGGAAGTAACAGGAGACAGGAGCAATAGCGCCTATCGCGCCAGTTGCTTGGTCGAAAAATGGCGTCCATGTTGCCTTTTGTTCCTAATTACTTCAATGGAATTGTGGCTAAACTCTCCTTTTCCGCGGGGACGGTCAACAAGCTCAAGATAAAAAAATTTTGTATCGTGATTTTATTCACACCTTGAAGAAAAATCGGTGTTGCTTAATTAGGAATTTTTATCTTTAGGGCATAATGTCCGATTTCAGGCAGGGTGCGCAGACAGTTATCTGTTAGATGGGATCTGCGCTTGGGTTTAGTCTAGGCAGATCCGCTTCTGGTGCGGATTGATACGCCGAACAGAAACGATAATTGCATGAAAAATATAGAAATAGTTTCGATTATCGAGGCATTGATCGAATTGCCGGTGTGGCTGTAAGAGGTTGGTTTTTCGTCTTAGGTTAGTGCCGGCTCCGGGTGCCGCTCAGCGATCATGATAGAAGGGCGAATTTCGCTGATTGACCCTCTCCTGCGCTAGCATCGTTGTTTAATCTTTGCCAACATGGCCTTGGTTGATCGGCCGGGATCCGGCTGACAAGGACAGGATGTTGGGAGCTGGATGGATTGCTTCAGCGATTCGTTCGGGATGCTGATCAAAGAACAGAAGAAATATTAATATGGATATTCGAGCGCTGAATTACTACAGGGGCCAGATACAGATGAACCAGAGTGAGCCGGTTCGGGTGTTGTTTGTTTGCATGGGCAATATTTGCCGATCACCCACCGCGCAGGGTGTCTTTCGCTCTCTAGTTGAGAAGGAGGGGCTCTCGGAAAATATCCAGACGGACTCTGCCGGTACCATCGGTATCCATGCCGGGGAACAACCTGATCGCCGTGCTCGCAGCGTTGCCAAACAGCGTGGTGTTGATCTGAGCGACCTTAGGGGGCGACAGGTTTCAAGCAGCGACTTTGAGAAGTTCGACTATGTGATCGCGATGGATCGTTTAAATTACAACGATCTAACTTCAGTCTGCCCCCGGGGATCGGAAGAGAAGCTTCATCTGCTGATGGATTTTGCCTCTCATGTGGGGGTGCAGGAGGTGCCTGACCCCTATTATGGTGGGGCTGCTGGTTTTGAGCGGGTCTTTGATCTGATCGAGACGGCGTCTGAAGGGCTGTTGCAGATGATTCGCGAGAAGCATCTGCTGGACGGTACGGCAAAGGATCCCCGCACTCGCTGCCAGTAGCTGAATCGCTGTGCGTAACACAGCGCCTCTGGTTTCCAAACAACAGACCGGTCATCCCTGACCGGATTGTCTTTTCTTAGTTACCCACCATCACTGCCTTTTTTCGGGGCAGGTTTTTCCTTGCTCTGATCGGACGTTGCTGGCTTTTTGGTCTCTATCTGCACCAGTTTGGGACCGGCCTCTGCAAGTTTTGTTTTGGGTGCCGCGGCGGTCTGCCGAGTGGCGGCTTTTTCGGGTGTCGGCGTGTCTGCTTTTTGGCTGGCTGCCGGTTTGGTCGAACGACTGGCAGCTGCTTTTTCAATCGTCGGCATGTCTGCTTTTTGACTGGCCGCCGGTTTGGTCGAGCGATTGGTCGCTGCTTTTTCAGACGTGCCAGGGGCGTTATCTGCCGCTGTAGAGGGCGCTTTTTGAGGCTTCTTCTGCACCGACGGCTTGGGCCGATCAGCAGTGCTCTTCTGCGGGGCCTCAGCCGAAGATGTGTTGGCCGGTGATGGCTTTTCTGCCACAGCCGGCTTATCTGCTTGCGGCGCTTCAGTTGGCTTCTGTGGCTTTTTGGCTGCCGGTTTTTGCGGTTTGTCCGGGGCTTTTTCTGGCTTGGTTGTTACATCCTTTTGTTTCTCATCACCGCGCTTCTTAGCGGGCTTTTC
>NZ_AFOC01000171.1:0-3455 GCF_000224455.1 endosymbiont of Riftia pachyptila (vent Ph05) | reverse complement strand
TCTCCCCGACTGGTGTACTGACTGATTCACCACTGCCGCCGCAGGCGGCAAGCAGACTGGTGGAGAGGGTGATCGCGGCGATGGTACGTAACAGCTTCATGACTCTACCCACAGGATGGCCTATAAAAATGACACTCGAAGTATCGGTGGCAAAGGCAGGGGGCTTAAGTGACGAAGTCACATTTTCCTATCATATAGCCTGCATATCGCCTTGGGTTCAACGATTTTGGGAGGGGTTTCACGATCATCCCAAGAATGAAAATCCTTATTGGCCGATGATGACAAAATTGGAGCAACAGGGTGGTGCAGAAAGGTAGAGACAAATAGAATTCCCGAGGAGAGTGGGTTTAAAAAATGGATTGGTGACGTTACTATTTTGGGGGTATTTGATCCTTCTCATTTTGTAGGATCAGGTGATGAGATAGGCTGAAAAGATGCATGCGATAAGACAAAATCTGCTGGGTAAGGCGCCGGAGTTCCTGAGTGTGCTCCGGGCGATGAGGATCGTAGCCGCAACCGACGCGACCGTATTGGTCAGCGGCGAGAGTGGTACGGGTAAGGAACTCTTGGCTAGCGCCCTGCATGGCTGCAGTCGCCGCTCAGATGGGCCGTTTCTCACCGTCAATTGTGCCGCTCTGCCTGAGCAGCTGGTGGAGTCGGAGTTGTTCGGCCACCGTAAGGGAGCCTTTACTGGTGCTGTCTCAGACCAACCGGGTAGGGTGCAGGCGGCAGCTGGAGGCACTCTGTTCCTTGATGAGATTTCGGAACTGCCCCTTAGTGCGCAGGCAAAACTGCTGCGCTTCCTTGAGTCTGGCGAGTGCCAGGCGGTGGGAAAAGCCCAGCCCGAGGTGGTGGATGTGCGCGTGGTGGCCGCGACTAACCGTGATTTGGCACAAGCAGTAAAGGAAGGTAGCTTCAGGGCTGATCTCTACTACCGTCTCTACATCGTACCCTTGGAGCTGCCAGCCTTGCGGCATCGTTCGGGGGATATCGACGGCCTGCTTCAGGGCTTGACTGATGAATTGGCGGAACAATATAAGCTGGCCCCGCCCATCTACTCCAAAACAGCAATGAAGCTGTTGCGACGTTATAGCTGGCCCGGCAACGTTCGTGAGCTGAAAAACCTGAGTGAGCGCATGCTTATCCTGTTCAGTGATCGGATTATCCGGGCGGAAAACCTTCCCTTGGAGATCCGCGAACAGTCCCGGCTGGATGGGGCCTCCGGTAGGGATTTTGTCCTGCCGGATGATGGATTAGTGTTGGATGAGTTGGAGGCTAATCTCATCCAACAGGCTTTGGGTCGCACCAGTGGTAACCGCAGCAAGGCAGCCCGTCTCCTCGGACTCTCGCGGGATACTTTGCTCTACCGCATGAAAAAGTATGCGATTGAGTTGTAGCTCTATCTGACGAAGCTTGCCTATTATTCTGCCTCGCGTCTGATTCCCACCCTCTCATGGTCGCCTCAAGGCGGATTTAGTGCTCAGGGATGAGCTGCTGATCCGTGCAGATCGGCTTTTCCTAGGGTCGGTGCCCTGGATAATTCCGAGATTCTGCTGCGCTCACACGAAGTTTGCTGAGCACTTTACCGCCTTGTCATCGCAAGACACTTAATATCGAAGATGAAGCACAGGGATGTCAGACAACTGGCCACCCTGTAGAAAAGCAATAAACAGGGCGGCACATGGAACAAAAAACCTCGGCGGCCTCATCTGGTCGGTGGTCGAGATGCAGCGTTCCGAATACGCCGCCGAGCGCAAAACGCTGATGAAGCTGCGCGACGGCATGCGCAAGTTTGTACGCCGCTACGAGTTCATCGCCCAGGTGGGTGCCGCTGGGTGATCCGGAGTTGGAGAAGCTCAGTCGCTTTATTCGCCTCTATGTGAAACGGTTGGCCAATGTGCCGATGACAGAGATTGATTTCTCCGGCCTGCGGATGACCCACCTGGGGCTCTGAGAAGCGGGAGGGACTCAAGCCGCCGCGTGCAGATGTGCCGCCTTCGCCTCACGCGCCTTGGTCGCCTCTTCAGGTGTGTAGGCGCGCCCAGACCAGAGCATTTCGTAGGCGATCTCCTCATTGCCGTTCTCGCACAGCTCCAGCACCTTGCTGAACAACGGCTGGAAAGTCTCACTGCGATGGGACTGTTCGTGCTCCTCAAAGGAGTTCCAAAAGGTGATGATAAGCGCCTCGCGCCCCTTCAGCGGGCTCTCCACCGGCTGGCCCACTGTACTCCCCTCATTGGAGATGTTGCCACTGTTGAGGGAGACGAAGCCCCCCACGAAACCTGTATCCGAGTGGTAGGTCTTCACGTTCTCACACAGATAAGCGACCCGCTCCTGGAGGTCGTCCACGCTGTACTCAGGTTTCAGGATGACACGGTTCACCGTCACCACGCCGTTGTAGGGAAAATTGTCGATCAATGCAGACACTGAAATACCTCATTATGCTTGTATAAATATTTTCTATCTACTTAGTCGGACATCGTCACAGCAGATAAGTTCATAATGATATTCAAATACACTTTTCATGGAAATTTCACAGGACAGAAGAGTGAATTACTATAGCGCTCGCACACATAGGCCTCCCCCTTCGGCCGAATAACGATAATTCTGGCCAACACATGGAACAAAAAAATCTCGGCGGCCTTATCTGGTCGGTGGCGGAGCTGCTACGCGGCGACTTCAGACAATCTGAATACGGTCTGGTGATCCTCCCCTTCACCGTGCTGCGCCGTTTTGAATGCGTGCTGGAGCCGACCCGCGATGCCGTACTCACCAAGCATGCGGAGATCGCCGAGCTTGGCATCAACTCCTATCTGGTACTCCCCGAAGTCAGCGGCCAGCAGTTCTACAACACCTCTCGCTACCAGCTGAACAACCTCGGTGTGGCCGATACCCTGGCCAAGCTGGAGGACTACATCAACAACTTCTCCGCCAACGCCCGTGCCGTGTTCGAGCAGTTCAAATTCTCCAACAAGCTGCTCTACAAGGTGGCGCACTGCTGAAGCTGATCATTGCTTCTTCATCTTCGAAAATAGGCAGATGGAGGACGCCAACGGCGCCGCTACAAGCAGGAGACGATGTTCTTTCCCCACTATCACCAGTGGTAGGTGGTGACCCGGCTGGATGCCGTGGTACACAGCGAGGGTGTGGGAAGGCGCTACCTGCTGGAACACAGTGCCGGTTCGGGCAAGAGCAACACCATCGCCTGGCTCTGCCATAGCCTGATCCGGATACACGAGGCTGACGGTTCGCGCCGCTTTGCCTCGGTGATCGTGGTGACCGACCGCACAATGCTGGATGACCAGCTGCGTGAGTCGATCCAGCAGATCGACCATCAATAGGACGTGGTGGCCGGGATCGAGCGTGGCAGCGGTTTTGGTGACAACGCCGCCAAGAGCGCTAGGCTGGCCAAGGCGCTGCTGCCGTGGAGCCTGCGGTGCAGCGCTTCAAGGGAC
>NZ_AFOC01000172.1:0-3330 GCF_000224455.1 endosymbiont of Riftia pachyptila (vent Ph05) | reverse complement strand
AGCGATCAAATCAGCCTATCCCCCTCGTCAAATAGCCGGGCTATTCTCCTCTGGCGATAAACTGATTTGATTTGCTCCCAGTGACTTTCGCTTCAAATGGCCAAACCCGACAGCCTCCTAAAAGGATAGACAAAATAGCAGCGAGGGGAGGGGGATATGGGCAAATCCTCCTCTTCCTTGCTCGCTTATCAGCTAGGCCTTGATTGAATAAATAAATAATTTCCAGATGAAGTATTGGTGATTTTTGTTGGAGAACTTACTATTGGGGCGCCCCGCTCTCAATGACGGATAGAGATATGTCGAGTACGCCCCAGATCTACTACAAGCAAAATCGCCTGAAACAGCTACGAGCGTTTTGCCATGCAGCGCAGACCGGTTCGATCAGCGAAGCCGCAGAACGTGTCTACCTGAGTCAGCCCACTGTCTCGCTACAGATTCAGGCGCTGGAGCGGGAGCTCAATACGGTGCTGTTCGAGCGTCGTGGGCCGAAGATCAAGCTGACCCCGGAGGGCGAAATCCTCTATAAACTGTCGCAGCCTCTGGTCGAGGGGATGGATAAGCTGCAGGAGACCTTCTCCGCCTACTGCGGCAAGCTGGAGAATGGCGAGCTCAACATCGCCGCCGGTGAGTCGACGATCCTCTACATCCTGCCTGAGCCGATGCGCCGTTTCGCGGCCCAGTATCCTGGTATCCGCCTGAAGCTGCACAATGTAACCGGGCGTGATGGCATGGCGATGCTACGTGCCGATGAGGCCGATTTCGCCATCGGCTCGATGTTGGAGGTGCCCGACGATGTAACCTATCAGCCGGTGGTCAACTATGGACCGGCGCTGATCACCCCCCCGGATCACCCGTTGGCCAGCAAGTCTGAGGTTACACTGCACGATATCAGCCCCTATGGGTTGATTCTGCCGCCGCATCATCTGAGCACCTGGCGCATGGTCGATTTGGTATTTGAACAGCACAATGCCAGCTATCAGGTCACCTTGGAGGCCGGCGGCTGGGAGGTCATCAAAAAGTATGTGGAGATCGGCCTGGGTATCTCCATCGTCACAGATCTCTGTCTCAGCGGCGATGAGAATCTGGCGAAGATCCCGCTCGGGCGCTATTTCCCGGACCGCAGTTACGGCATTGTGCTGCGACGCGGGAAGTTTCTCTCGCCCCAGGCGAAGCGTTTTCTGGAGATTACCCGGGAGGTGTTTGCCGACCAGGCGACCCAGATGCCGGTCGATAGCGAATGATGATCTGATCGATAGCGGCGGGGAGGTCAGGGGGCCTCTGCACGTGCTTTCTTGATCGCCTGCTGAATCGCTTTGACTGAACGTATCCAGGCACCCTGCTTGAATTTTTCATCGAGGGTTTCGAGTACGGCCAACGCCTCTTTCTTGCTTGGATAGTCGGCCATGGTGACGCCGATCCAGGTTGAGCTGTCTTTGTACTGAAAGCGAAACAGCAGCGCCTTTCCTCCCAGATCGTGTTCGTTGATGAAATCGACGGCTGATTTGAAGAGGCGGGCTGAGATCAGCTGAATTACATAGTGGTTGGGCGGGAAGGTCAGCAGTCGGGCTTCGCTGCGGAGTGGTTCGCGTGACCAGTCGATCGCAATGTCGCTGTAATCCAGGGGTTCTCCAAGTTCATCCAGCAGATCGACTGCATTCTGTACCCCCTGCAGGCCTACTGCGCGCATCCAGGCAATACCCTCCTCTTTGGCTGGCGGATCTGGCCGTTCATTGAGCAGTAGCGAAGCAAGGTTGAACTGGGCGCGTTGATAACCCTGGAGGGCGGCTTGGCGCCACCAGTACTCCGCTTTTCCCTTGTCGCTTGGGACGCCGCGTCCTCTGAGGTAGGCGTTACCGAGGTTGAACTGGGCTGGGGCATAGTTCTGTTTGGCAGCGAACAGGAACCAGTTGGTCGCCTTTACTGGATCTTTGTCGACACCGATGCCCTGAAAATAGAGTACACCCAGACCAAATGCACCGGCGGGGTCATTTTTTTTCACCGCCTTGCTGAAGAGATCAAGGGCTTGTTCCGGATGTCCCTCTTCGATGTAACTGGCGCCACGGGCCACCAGGTCGGCTGCTGCTTGGGCCGGGCAGGCAAGGGCGAACATGAGAATGAGCAGTGCAGCCAAGGTTAAGCTGAGCAAGCGTTGCTTGGCTGTTGTTAGCAGCGTCTGCCAGGATGGTTGGCAGGGGATATATGAAACAGGATCTAAATGAGCCAACAGTCGCCCTCCTAGGGTCTTTCGGCTCAGTATAAGGTGCGAAATAGGTGGTTCGAGGAACCGGGTCACATCAAAAATAAAATCGCCGGCTACGGCCGGCGATAAAGAGCCTCAGGACTGATGTTTATCATAGTTGTATCGCAACTTCATTGGCGTAGGCAGACTCATTTCCATCTGTGTCGACTGCGGTGACAGAAAAGTAGTGATTGCCAAGTGATTCGGCAGTGTAGTCGTAACTCGTGACATCGCCGGCCCAGATTGCCTCACCATAGTTACCGCTGCTGGTACCGTGGTAGATCTTATAGCCACTGATCTGTGCGGTAGTGTTCTCGCTCCAGGTGAGACGTAGCTGCGCGCTGCAGTTGCTAGTGCAATTGACCGTGATGGTGACCTCTGCCATGGCTGAATCACCGTCCGTATCCATTAGCTGATAGCTGAAGCGATCAGAGCCAAAAAAACCGTTGTTGGGTTGGTAACTAATGGTACCGTCAGAATTGACCTGTACACTCCCTGAGTTGGGATTAGCAGCTATGGTCAAGGTGATAGGGCTGTTGTCTATGCCGCTGTCATTGGCCAATATGTCGATGATGACTGAGCTGTTCTGGTTGGTTTCAGCATTGTCTGCGATGGCCGTGGGAACAGTGTTTATAGTGCCGGCTGAGCCGTCACCCTCATTTGTGCTGCCAGCATTACTGTTATCTCCGGTGGAAGTGCTGCTGCCGGCAGCGTCAACAGTGCTGACAGATTCGCTGTCGCTACTCGAGCTAGCATCGCTACCGCTGGCCACCTGATTGACCTGCTCAACGCCGCTGTTGTTGCTGTTGGCGACGATGGAGATGGTCTGATCCAAGCCGTTGCTCAGAGAGTTGTCGACACCGGCGTTGCTGAGTGCCTCGTCGGTATTGCCCGCGGTACCGTTTTGCAGCCCGCTCAGCAGGCTCAGCAGATCTCCCAACGGGATGTTCGGGTCGATCGCCTGGGCGGCGGCCAGTGCTGCCTGAGCCTGGCTGAGCATTAGGCTATTGACGTTGACCTCGGTCACTGAGCGGCGTATCGAGCGATCAGCGGTGCTGAGCACCTGGTCGATGGCGTCGTCCAGGGCGGTG
>NZ_AFOC01000173.1:0-3108 GCF_000224455.1 endosymbiont of Riftia pachyptila (vent Ph05) | reverse complement strand
TAGCTTTACGTGCGATTTGCGCCTTGAATCTGAATATTCTGAATCACAATCCATTTCGTCCAGACTGAATCAGAGGCTCCCTAACGTTTATTGCCGCATATACCCGAACCGCCGTCTCGATGCTAGCAACAGCAGGAGCAGCAGCCATGGGCTAAGTGCGCCACCGCCGCCTGATGATGCTTCATATACCTGGATGGTGACTATCGCATCGGCGGAGTCGGTTTTTCCATCGCTGACCCTGAAGCTGAAGGAGTCTGTCCCCGTAAATCCATCATTGGGGCGGTAGCTTAGATCAGGTGCGCTGCCGCTCAATGTGCCATTGGCAGGCTGGGTGACCAAGGTGTAGGTCAGGCTGTCGCCATCGGCGTCACTGCCGGTGAGAGTGATGGCGAGTGTCGAACCTGTGGTGACACTGAGCGACCGGGAGGTTGCCGTTGGAGCCGTATTGTCGGGGATCGTTGCGGTTGCAACAGCCAGGCCCCAGGGATCGCGTATGATCCCGCTTCTTCCATCGCGATCGAACGCATCGTTATCCGTGAGCGTCATGGTAATGGTGCGCTCGGTGTGGTCGATGACCGCAGCGGTGAAAGTTTGCCAAGTATCACTGCTGTCCAGTTTACGAACGATGGTGTCTTGCGGAATGCTCACCGTGGATGGAAATTGGAAGACCACGGTTGCGCTACCGGAGGGCGCTGTGATGCTGAAGTCGAATAGTCCCAGTGGAAAGTGGTAACCGTCGTCTGGAACCTCCAGATCGGTCTCATTGGAGATGGGAAGCCCGCTCTGACCGCTAGTGTGCGCGATCAGTTGCCCGTTTTCGGTGGAGATCGTCACTTTCTTTCCTGCCAGATCGTCCAGACCAAGGTCATGTGCGGTGGTAGGGGGAACAATGAACTCGAGGATGCTGTTGTCAACAGCGCCATCTCCCGTTTCCAGGGCGTCGATAACACCATCTTCATCACTGTCGGTGGGATGGTCGGGGTCGCCAATCTCCCGGACATCCGGTGCGCCGTCGGTGTCGGTGTCGATGGAATCGGGGTCAAGCCCGGCACTGCTGGCCTGCTCGTCACTCAGACCGTCGCTGTTGTTGTCGTTGACGGTCGCTTCATTGACCGTTACCGGCAGTTCAATGGTGTCACTTGCGCCCCGGCTGTCGATCACTGTCAGGATCAGGGTCTCGCTGCCCGCATTCAGGGCGTTGTAGATCAGGTCCGAGCCTTCGATGGTCGTGGTGCCCAGTGCCGATGCCGATACAGTGAAAATGTGACTGTCAGTGCTGTCTGCATCGGTAACGCCGAAATTGAGTGTCGCACTCTGGCCGGTAACGGTGACCAGCCCGTTGTTGCCCTGACGAGCCAGTACCGGTGCCTGGTTGTTTTCCGTCACCGTGATGCGCACGGTTGCTGGTTCGGAATGGTCGCTGCCATCGTTGACCGTGAAGGTGAGTTGATCCTCGCCACTGAAATCGGCATTCGGCGTAAAGGTCAGGTTGGGAGCAGTCCCGCTCAAGCTGCCGTGAGCTGGCTGTGTGACCAAAGCGTAGCTGAGGCTATCTCCATCGGCGTCGGTTCCGTTCAGGGCGATGTCGATGGCCGCGTCCTCCACGGTGGTGAGTGACTGCGCCTCGGCAATCGGTATGTCCTGGATGGCAGTGACGTTGATCGTTACGCTGGCCGCGGCTGAATCGGTAATCCCATCATTGACCTTGAAGGTGAACGAGTCTGCCCCGGCGAAGTTGGCGCGGGGTGTGTAGCTTAGTGAAGGGGCCTCGCCGGTGAGTGTGCCCTGTTGCGGAGTGCTGAGCAGGGTGAAGGTGAGCGCGTTACCTTCCGCGTCGGTACCCTCCAGCTCTATTGCAACTGGGCTATCCTCGTCAACGGTGATGGTCTGGCCAGTTGCGACCGGCGCGTCGTTGTGCTCGACAATGGTGATGTTGATGCTGACCGTAGCGGAATCGGCACGGCCATCACTGGCCTTGAAGGTAAATGAATCCACGCCGTGGAAATCGGTCGCTGGGGTATAAGTTAGGCTGGGCGGCGTACCGTTCAGTTGGCCATGGGCGGGTTGCGTGACAATCAGGTAGGTGAGTGCATCACTGTCCAGGTCGGAGCCAGTCAGGGTGATCCCTAGCGGAGTGTCCTCTAGGGCGGCCAACGATTGGCCGTTGGCAACGGGGGCGTCATTGATTGGCGCAATATTGACGTTAAAACTCTCGATTGTCCGGCCATTATCTCCATCGGTAACCGCGATCGTTACGGTGGCGGCTCCGGATGCGTTGGCGGCGGGGGTCAGCGTGATTTTTCTGCTGGCTCCGCTGCCGGAAAGCTGGAGGTTTGCAGCAGGAAACAGCTGCGGATTGCTGGATGCCGCGGTTACGTACAGATCAGCCGTTGCCGTTTCGACATCACCAATGGTAAAGGCAATAGAGATGGGGGCCTGATCCTCATCCATGGAGAGATCGGCGATCGCTGAGATGGTGGGATCGTCATTAATCGTATTGACCGTCAGGTTGAAGCTTTCACTGACGCTTTCACCATCGCTGTCGGCAACCGTTACTGTGACCACCGCCGATCCGGATTGCTGGGCGGCGGGCGTGATGCTCACCGAACGATCTGCGCCACTGCCACCGAGGGTGATGTTTGCGTCAGGCAACAGGGTCTGGTTGCTGGATGACGCGGTGACCACCAGGTTGCCTGGCGTTGTTTCAGCGTCATTGATCACGAAGGCAATGGCACCGGTCGCGCTGTCTTCATCGGTTGTGATCGCACCTATGGCGCTGATGGTGGGTGTGTCACTGATTGCGTTGATGGTAATGGCGACCGTAGCGGCATCGGAATCGGCGCCGCCGTCGTTGACCTTGAAGGTAAAGGCATCTGTGCCGTTGAAATCGGGATGAGGCGTGTAGGTCAGGTTGGGTGCGGTGCCTGACAGCGTTCCGTTAGCGGGCTCGGCGATGACCACAAAGGTCAGGCTATCGCCGTCGACGTCGCTGCCACTCAGAATAATATTGACAGCGGTGTCTTCATCAGTGGAGACCGACTGTACGTCGGCGACGGGAACGTCGGCGCTAGCGGTGATGCTAATGCTGACGGTGGCCGCAACCGAATC
>NZ_AFOC01000174.1:0-3083 GCF_000224455.1 endosymbiont of Riftia pachyptila (vent Ph05) | reverse complement strand
TTACAGGTGTTCTATAACCGCCAGAGACGCCACTCAACTATCGGCTATCAGACGCCATTGGGCTATGAGAAAGAAAACCGAAAAGCTGCNGATTTTTTGTCCGGAAAAGCCTTGCCATATCAAAATATCTTTGCGGCGACTGACAGATATCATTACAGCAATTGATTTTTATATGTTTTTTTCTTGAAGCCGGGTATTTATGTATTTTTTCTTGAAACCGGGTATTTCTTTTGATAATTTCAGTCGCGCGTGAAGCCTGTCACATTTTTAAAAGATAAAGCACTAAAATATTTGCACTCTGCCTTAGGCAAGACAGGGGCGCTATTTTTAGGGTGCGCCTGTGATCTCAACACCTTGAATAAGCAAGAAAAATAATGTTGCAAGGTTTTTTTACGCAGTTAGCGAAAGCCGTCACAAAAACAAAGCAAAGAAAAAGAAATTCCTATCAAGCACTGTAATTGAGGGGCTTGCCTGAAAGGTTCGGGGCGAATTTGTACATCTCCGGCCTGAGATAAATCTTGTTGCCGATTATAGGGGGGGTGCCGAAAAGTCCAGTCATTGTCTTTCGCTAACATCAACAAAAATCATATATCGTTTTACTAAGGGGAAATAATGAAGAAGTCAGCTCAGATTTTTGCGTCAGAAAAAACAAAATCAACGCAAGCTACTGCGGTTGCATTAGTCATTGGAACGCTGGGTCTTGGTGTGTGGACTGAAAGCCAGGCGGTTCCCGCCTTTGCGCGCCAGACTGGTATGGCCTGTAATTCTTGTCACTTCCAGGGTAGTTATCCGGCGCTCAATCAATTTGGCCGTTCATTCAAAGCGGCTGGATATACTCAATCAGGTGCGCAGGAATTGGTGGAGGATGATAATTTGTCTCTACCAGCCGTTCTTAATGCCTCGTTGATTACCAAGTTTCGCTATCAGAAAACGAATGGAGACAATGCGAGGTTGGTAGAAAGCGGTGCGACCATCGAAGGCAAAGAGGGTGCCTATGCAACCAATGTGGGTGAGCTCCAGCTACCTGACGAGGCCGCCCTGTTTCTGGGAGGCCGAGTAAGTGAAAACATTGGTTTTCTAACCGAACTCTCCTTGCACGGCACAGAAGGCAGTAATTTCCTCTCCTTTAAAATGCCGTTCAACTTCAAGGCAGGCGAAGATACTGACCTGCTGGTTGTCCCGTTCATAACGGACGCCTTGGGTGCAGGGTTTGGCCTTGAGTTGCTGAATACGGGAGCATTGCGCAGTCAGCGAGTGGGAGAGGATCGCAAGTCATTGATGGCGCAGCAATATCTTGGCCTTGGGTATGGGGCTGCAGAAGGTATCACATTTGCAGCCGTGAAGGAGTCTGGCTTCCTCAATGTGACATTTTGGTCCCCCGATTGGAGCAATTTCAGTCCAGAGGGTCTGGCCACCTATGTTCGTGGGGCGCTGACGCCTCAATTGGGTGACTGGGATTCTGGACTTGGATTCCAATACTATTTCGGTAAGTCAAAGAATGACACTGGCGGTAATATCATTGAAGAGAAAGATATAAAGGGGTGGTCTATTGATGGCCAATTGCAGGGCGAATTTCTGGGTAAGCCATTAGGCGCTTATGCTGCATATGGGAGTGTTCCTAGTAATTCGCATTTTAATGCTAGCGCAAACAGGAAAACGGCATGGTCCATCCATGGCCAATATGGTGTGATACCAAATAAGGCGACAATTATACTTGGGTATCGACATGCGGATACGGGTGCTGATACCGACAATGCAGTGACAATAGGTGGCACCTACAATTTTGCGCAAAATGTACAGTTGCAACTCAACCACGTACTACGGAGCGGGAGTAAATATGACACTCCGCAGGATGCGGGCGATCAGCAAACAACCTTGATGCTGTTCAGCGGATTCTGATCGGAGTTCAGCTATGAATAATGGGCTATTTGTCCTGGTTGCATGCTTGCCCATAGTGGTTATTTCCGGGTGCTCATCCTTGGGTGAACGCCCGGGAATGCTTGACATTACTTCCGAGCCTACGGGGGCGGAGGTGTATGTCATGAACACAAGAGTGGGCGTTACCCCGCTCATTCTAGAGCAAGGCAAGGTCTTTCCGATTGTCTATCCACGGGAGAAACACCCGCTGTACGGTACGGTTGAAGTGCGCAAGGTTGGGTGTGCCACACAGCGGCTGCGAGTGGGAACACAAGAGATCGCTAAGGGGGTTCACGCCAGATTGGAATGTAACGAAGTGGAACCCTCGATTATGCCTTCTGATTATCAGCCGAAGTTGCCAGAATCTACTGCAATACAACAATCTGGCAAAACGGTTGAAAAAGCCTCCCCTTTTTTTGAAATGCGGTTGCGTCGTGTTATTGAGCTGCGAGAAAAGGGTTTGATCACGAAACAGGAGGCGAGTGAGATACGGGATCGTATCTTAGACGAACTCTGAATGGATCGTTAAACGCCTCTCATTAACTCCTTGGAGGAGACTTAGATGATACATATACAAAAAAAAATGCTACTGGCTTTTTCAGTTAGTGCTGTCATCGGCTTGGGTGTGGCGCCGTCTGCAGCGCTGGCGGATGGAGCTGCATTGGCAAAGAAATATAATTGCCTGGTGTGCCACAGTGTGGATAAAAAACGGGTTGGTCCCGCATACAAGGCAGTGGCGGCTAGATATGAAGGAGATCCGAGTGCGGTAGCTGATCTTGTTGAAAAAATTAAAAAAGGCGGCAAGGGCGCCTGGGGTTCGGTCCCCATGCCTCCCAACAAGAAAGTTACGGACGAGGTAGCAACGACTATACTGGACTGGGTTCTCGGATTGAACACTGGCACGGTCGTAGCTGCCAATGTGCCGGACTGACCCCTCTGTTGCCTTTGTGCCTGAGGCGAAGTGAGGAGTCAACACGGAATTATCAGGCACTTGAGCTTTGCTGACCACCCTGATAATGAGTAATAGTTCGGCAGGATGCCGCAGGCTATTAACCCGGTAACTGAATAGTGGCCGGGTTAATGCTGGCACAAGGATATGTCGGCCGGTCGACGGCAACTAAAGGCCAGGACGCCTTTTGGTTGCCGAGTTAATAACTGTAATTCAG
>NZ_AFOC01000175.1:0-2443 GCF_000224455.1 endosymbiont of Riftia pachyptila (vent Ph05) | reverse complement strand
AACCTGAAGCATTTTTACACCCATCTCAACAGGATGTTCTTTTTAGAAGCCTAAAAGAACTAGCTGGTTCTGATGGGCAGCAGGTTATGCTTTCCACGCATTCTGCACAATTTGTCGGAAAGTCGGCCGCTGACTTTACATCTATAATAAGACTTCACCGTTCAGGCCAACATAGTGAAATCTATCAGCTAAATGAATCAAAGTTACAGGAAGTATTAGATGATAATTTGGTTGCTGCTAGAGAGTTCGGGGAAGATCAAGACCCTAACTTCGATGAAGAAGTCAGAATGTCTGATGAGGAGTTGAGATACTTTTTATGGTTGGATTCGGAGCGTTCTAGCTTGTTTTTTTCTAGGCATGTTTTGCTATGTGAAGGCGCATCAGAGAAGATCTATTTTGATTACCTTGCAGATAACGAGTGGGGTTTCCTAAGGGAAGAAAGAGTATATATCTTAGATTGTCTGGGTAAGTACAATATCCATAGATATATTCATCTGCTTACTAAGCTTGGCATCCCCCATTCGGTTATTTTTGACGGTGACAGATCTCGTGGAAATCATGCTACTTGGAACTCTATAGTTAATGATGCATCAACGTCACTAACAAAAGGTATTCACCAGTTTGACCATGATTTGGAAGACTATTTAGGAATACCGAAGCCGCAAGGTCGAAATGACCTAAAACCAATAAATATAATTAAGCACCATATTGAAGGCTTAATTAATACCCAAAAGAAAGACAACCTTGAAGAAGTGGTCAGGGGGCTTGTCGGTGTATAACAAGGCCGTAAACTCGGACGCATTTTTCGTTCGCTGCGCTCACTACAAATGCGCCGGTTACGGCTGGCGTTAGAAGCTTAAGGGAGTTACATGCCAAATCCAATAATCGTATTTAGAATCGGCTGGATAGGATACCTATCAGGGGATTGATGAAATACATGGTGGAGGTTCATACGTTGCCGAACATGGTGAAGGTGGTGAAATGTGGAACTTTCGTGAAGAAGGGGGTAGGTACTATGGCTATGTAATGACTAAGAATTTTGCGGGTATTGATCTGTCTAGAATAAGGCCGAATAATGTATGGTCTGAAGGTGATGAGTTACATGGTGTAGATATTATTTTTATTTCAAGAAGCCCTGAAGAGAATGTTGGTCAGGTAGTTATCGGTTGGTATGAAAATGCAACTATATTCCATAAAGAATACAGAAAGCGTAGGGGGAGCAAGAAAAAAGGAGAGTGGAACAATATAGATTATTTGTGTGAGGTTGGTTCTGAAAATGGTAGATTATTAACAATACCTGAAAGAATATTCCAAATACCCCGAGGAAAAGGTTTTCCCGGTCAATCTAATGTTTGGTACAAAATGAGGAAAATTCAAAGGTAATCGAATTTAAAAAGCAATTAATAAAACTGATAAACCATGAAATAGCTACTAGAGACAAAATCAACAAGAAAGAAAAACGAGGCGGAAAGCCTAACAAAAAAGAGATACTTGCTATTGAGCGATCAGCCGTTGAAAAGACATGGGAGTTTTATGAAAACAAAGGCTATGAGCTTATGTCGGTAGAAACAGATAATGTTGGGTGGGATCTTGTGGCAGTTAAAGAAAAAGAAACTCTTTTGATAGAGGTTAAGGGTCATAAGGGGAATGTAATTCAATTTGAGTTAACACCCAACGAGTACACGCAATTAAAAGAGCAAAAAAATAATTACAGGGTTTGTGTTGTACGTAACGCACTGACTTCACCAGATTTAATGGAGTTCGTGCCTAAAAAGAAAATGGTTGCTGGTTACTCGCTGAAAACAGTGGAAATGAAATGGTAAGGCTAGATGAAAAAGTTGCAGCAAAGGCTGTGCAAATTGGCTTCTAACAATCACATTCACGCGGACAGCAAAAAGCGCCGCTCGTTCCTCGCTTTGCTTTTTGCTGCCGGTGATGCGTGGCGTTATATTTAAATGAAAATTTATCACAAATGTCCAATCTGCGCCGAAAACTTACCATTCTTTGCTGTGGACAAAATGACATGCAAAAAATGCAAAACAAAAATAGTGTCACAGAATAAGAGTTTTGCCTATGTTGCAGTAATAGTGTCGTTATATTTACCTTGGAAATTTAGTGTTATTGCTGTCATGTCAATTAGCTCAATCATGCTGTCATTTGTTTTTGCCATTATTTCTGTGCTTATTTATTTAATTATGGATAGGATTTTTGTTGTATATGAGGAGGCTGACAAAGAGCAGAACGGAAAATAACTACAAGTCATAAATATTGCTTTTCAATCTAATTACGCAGTAATTGTGTTTTTGTAGGTGGCTGCCAATACATATCTACTGCTGAGTAATATTGTTAATAACTAATTGTACAGTAACAGCGAAATACTACTTATAGGTGAAAAAAGTGGTTATTATTTTAAATAAATATAACAATGTAAATCAACCTGACA
>NZ_AFOC01000176.1:0-1607 GCF_000224455.1 endosymbiont of Riftia pachyptila (vent Ph05) | reverse complement strand
CGTTATACGAAAAAACATGAAGATACTTTACACATCAAGTGACGTTCACAAAGCAATAAAAGCGGTGTTCGCTAAGAAGCAACGACGACGCATAGCGGTTGTTGCTTATCTCGGCGAAAATGCGGAGGCTTTCTTGCCATTCCCCGAAGGGGTAAAAATTATTTGCTGTCCTGAACCGGGAGCAACAAGCCCTTCCTCTGTGCGCTCGCTGATTGGTAGAGGCGCAGAAGTTCAGTTCTCGGATGATTTGCATGCAAAAGTATACTGGTCAGAAGGCGGGTGTGTTATTACCTCAGCAAATATTTCAAACCGAGCGTTAGGGAGAACGGATCAAAAAGAAACTGGCATTTTCATCAATAGTTCTGATTTTGATATAGATAGACTTATCAGTGAAATCAATCCGTACAAAATCACTCAAAAACACATGAATCACCTTGAAAAACAAGATAGAAAAATAAAAAGAGCCATTAGAGTAGGTAGGCAAAAGAAAGCAAAAAAGCACTTTTTAGAATGGTACAAATCGCCGTACAAGGAGCCTTGGAAAATAGGTTGGTGGTCTGAATCTGATTTAGAAACAGCAAAATCCGCGAAAGAAAGAGCCAAGCAAGAGTACAATGTTTCTGAGCCAGTTGACGTATTGAATGTCTCGAAATCCCAAGTTCAAACAAACGATTGGCTGCTATGTTTTGAAATTACGGAAAATGGCATAAGAAATATAGAATGGATGTTCGTTGATTTTATTGTGTCTGTGGATGCTAAAGATGCAGGCGCATATGAGAAAGATTATCCTTATCAAGCGATTCAGGTTCATAAGCTTAATCGGTATCCAGAGCCGCCATTCATGATTGAGCAAGAGTTTAGAGCAGCCTTCAAAAAGGCGGTCAAAGATTATGGAACTAACAAGATAGAGAACAGAAAAAGACTGCTTCCCCCAAAATCTTTAATTAACAATGTAGCTGAATATATCAAGTAGGCGAGAATCGTATAACAATCACATACACTCGGACAGCAAAAAGCGCCGCTCCTTCGTCGCTCTGCTTTTTACCGCCGGTGATGTGAGGCGTTATAAGGCAAAGGAGGCTTATCGGTGACTGACCAAAAAAAGGAGCCATTCCTTAGATGGCAAGGCCGTTCACTTGAATACTTATCCTATGCGATTAATTTGTTCCTGGGTTTATCTATAGCAGCAATTGGCTTTGAAATGAGCTTATTACAAAATACAGAATTCAACTTGGCAGGTTGGCAGAAATGTATTTTTTCTCTGTCCTTGCTATCACTAGTTGTAGCTAGTGGGTTAGGAGTTGCATGTGTGCTAAATCGTGTAAAAGACTTCAGGGATACTACGGCTATAGCAAGAAAAAAATCAAAAGAAGAATATGATGATGAATTAGATGAGCTAAGAGAAATTGTTGGTGTTATCGGCACAAGAACAAGAAATCTTTTCAATTGGCAGGCTTGGTTATTTAGTATTGGCATATTTCTCTTAGTAGTGGTTATGGTCGTGTTTTATAGCAATAGGTTGTTTTAGAATGAAAATATTGCCTTATAACAAGGCGCTCGTTCGGACGCAAACTACGCTGCGCTTCGTTCGCACCGCACAGCTTGGT
>NZ_AFOC01000177.1:0-1463 GCF_000224455.1 endosymbiont of Riftia pachyptila (vent Ph05) | reverse complement strand
AGCGTGTAACCGAGAGTAGCGATGCTCTCGATCTCGAGCCAGGCGTATTCACGTACGATGACCCGAGGCGGATAGCTGAATCCCTTAAACGCTCCGCTGAGCGCAGTCGACGCCGCAAGGCCGATCCGTTTCGCTCTGCGATGTCGATGCTGGCGTTCTACATCAATCGGGCAGGGGTTAAGCTTCCGACGGTTCAGCGAAATCGACTCGAGGAGGCCAAAGACGAACTGCGGGACCTCTTCGGAAAGCCACGCCAGAGGATCCGAGCATCGCATCGCGAGCGAAGATAAGCTGCGCCGCTTCGAGATCGATGAATGTACATCACCGTAAAAATCCGCCTAACAGGCAAATGCACTCGGACGTCAAAAAGCTCCACTGCGCTCCACTTTTTGACGCCACTGAGCCCAAACGTTAGGCACAAACAATATAATTAATAATATGACATTAGATCCAACGCCATCACTTTTAGAAAATTTATACTGGATAACATTACTTGCAGTTATTGTTTCGTCGGCTTCAGGTGTTCTTAAAGCTGGCTTTAAACAGTTTGACTTATTTGGTGTAATTATTATTGCTATTGCTACAGGATTGGGGGGCGGTTCATTACGTGACATGCTTCTTGGTCGAGATGTATTCTGGATCAATGATCAAATATTTTTTATTGCCTCGCTTGGTAGTGCGGTCACTATTTTTGTGGCGGCCAGACTAATATTGGTGTCGCCTAAATATTTTTTAGTTGCTGATGCTGCAGGCTTAGCTACATTTGGTGTTGCGGGAACGTTGGTTTCACTTATGGTTGGAGCGCCCCCGCTTATTGCAAGTTTTATGGGAGTAATGACAGGAACTATGGGTGGTATTTTTCGTGATGTACTATGTAATGAAACACCCGTCGTATTTCTAAGCCCGCTTTATGCGACAGTATCCTGGGTTGGTTCTTTGTTGTTTATCGGGCTCTTGCATTTCGATCAAGAGATAACGGTGCAGCAATTATTTCTGGACTAAGTATATTTATATCACGGCTGTTGGCAATGTATTATAAAGTCAGCCTGCCTAGATTTCGCTTCAAGTCTTAAGGTGGATACACAAAAAAGTAAATATTTATTAGAAATGCGCCTAACAAATAGCTCCAGCGGACAATTTAAAGCGGCACTTGTTTTGTTGTCGAAAAAATGTGCCACTTTAAATTGCCGCTGAGCAGGCGTTATGCTGTTTGAGGTTTATGTAGTAACTGAGAGCGAATAAACGGCGCTTGTTTATCATATTTAATTAACTCGATATGCACGGCCAATTTTCAATGGCATAGTGTTGTTTACTGTTCAAGGAAGAAAAGGGTAGTTAAAGGAATAGTGAGTTTCTTTTGTCGTCAAACTCGTGTCATGACGATTATATTCGCCTAAATTAGGCAGCATTCATTAAAACTAATAGGAGATATAAAATGAAGTATGCATTTGTAATGTTATTGG
>NZ_AFOC01000178.1:0-1422 GCF_000224455.1 endosymbiont of Riftia pachyptila (vent Ph05) | reverse complement strand
GCAATTCAGCGGCGACAAAAAGTGGAGCGCAGCGGAGCTTTTTGGCGTCCGACTGAAATTGCCTTGTTATGTGCAATGCCATGACGTACAATATTAAGTACATGTACCACATTAGGATGCGTAACAATGAAAGCCCTTAGCTATACTGCTGCCCGCTCGAACCTAGCCAAAACTATGGAAAGCATATGTGATGACCACGAACCTGTTGTTATTACTAGGAAAAATGAACGATCGGTTGTCATGCTCTCACTTGAAGATTATGAATCTCTAGAGGAAACAGCATACCTTCTTCGTAGCCCCAAGAACATGAAGAGGCTTATCGAATCTATTTCTCAAATTGAGAATGGCAATGGAAAACCAAGAGAATTAAGCGAATGAACCTCATTTTTGCCGATCATGCCTGGGATGACTACCTATATTGGCAAAAGGTCGATAAAAAAATGATTAAGCGCATCAACTCACTAATAAAAGATATTCAACGCTCACCTTTCGAGGGCATCGGTAAACCAGAGCCACTTAAGCATGCCTTATCCGGCTACTGGTCTAGGCGGATAAATGATGAACACAGAATCATTTACAAAGTTGACTCTGAATCCGTTCATATTGCTCAACTTAGATACCACTACTAACCCTCAATTGCACATAACGCCCTCATCAGCGACAGGCGAAAGGGGCGCGATTTTTTGCGGATGCAAAAATCGTGAACCTTTTGACTGTCCGCTGGATGAATTTGTTAGCCTTTTTTCTGTTTAGGTATAAGTAAAAATCTTACATCTCTTCTAATATTTTCTAAGCTTATTTTTGCGCCTTTAATTTTAGAGCTACTCCACGCCTCACCGTCTTGCCAAAAACGACTTTTAAGGCTGAAGCGGCTTGCGATATTGCTGTCGAATTGTCTAGTTAGATTCGCGACTCTGTCCCATTTTTGCGCTAACAGCAACTGCTCGTGTCGTTTAGCGCTGCTGTTTGTAAAGTCGGTGTCGTAGTAAGTAACCGTGGAATAATATGCATCACCTAATGCTTGTAGAGATTCATTGACTCTATTCTGTTCATTCTCACGACGTGAGTCTAGAACGGCTAATAGAGCGATAACGGCACCTGATATTATTTCCCAGCCCAATTCTTTCTCCTTATGAGGCTAGCGCCTTGCTCACCGGTAAATTAGGAGCGCAGCGAGTAATTTATCCGTGTGCAGCGCCTTGTTCAGCGTCTACTGCGCCTTGTGTTACTTTCCCGTATCGCCTTTTCATACGATCACAAGTATCTCTCACCTTTCTTCGAATAACATGTTCAGGCTGATCTTCATTTTTTTCGCGAACTCTATTTGCTATTTCTATTAATTCTCTAGGCATATATTCTGATGCATCAGCCTCAAAAAAAGAGGAAGTAATTGTTCTTGATTTCTACTAAAATTTTTCCTAG
>NZ_AFOC01000179.1:0-1293 GCF_000224455.1 endosymbiont of Riftia pachyptila (vent Ph05) | reverse complement strand
CCAGCGACAACGTCGGCGTCACCGGCTACCGGGTGTTCCGCGATGGCGTTGAGATCGCCAGCAGCGCCACCATCAGCTACCGCGATAGCGGGCTCACCCCGTCGACCCGCTACAGCTACCAGATCAGCGCTTACGATGCCGTGGGTAATCAGAGCGAGCCTGGCGTAGCGGTGGCGGCTACCACCGGCGCACAGCCGACCCTGACGAGTCTTAGTCTCACCCCGGCCTCTGCTCAGCTGAATATCGGCCTGCGTCAGCAGTTCAACGTCAGCGGGTTTGACCAATACGGCAACACGATCGTGGTCAACCCGACATGGAGCGTCAACGGCGGTGGTGTCATCGACAGCACGGGTCTGTTCAGCGCCAGCCAGGCAGGCGGGCCTTTCACCGTGTTGGCCGAACAGGATGGTGTCAAAGCCACTGCCAGCCTGACCGTGATTCGCCAGTCCAACCTGATCGATAGCGGTTTCGACAGCGACAGTGCCGGATTCAGCTATCTCGACGACCCGTTTCGCGGCAGTGGCGCACCGGCCTATGCCGACGGCAGCTATCTCGGCGCCGGTGGCTACAGCGGCGGTGCCCTGCAGATCACTCTCGGCGGTATCGACGGTGATGACATCTTCGGCATGTCGGGGGGGTGGCAACACGACTTCCAGCTTAATGCGCTGAGTGAGGTGAGCCTCAGCTTCCGCTACCAGCTGAGCCAGACCCCCTTTTACGAGCGCAACGAATACAGTCAACTACTGCTAAGCATCGACGGGGTACTGGTTGGTGTCTCGCCCAATGACTTCATCGACCAAATTAGCGGCAACGGCAACGGTGGTGCCGAAGAGACTACCGGCTGGCGTCAGGTGGAACTGAATCTGGGGAGCCTGGCAGCAGGCAGCCACCGGCTGATAATCGGCGCCTACAACAACCAGAAGACTGCGGCCAACGAAACGACCGTGGTATTGATTGATGACCTGCTGCTGCGTAGCAGCAGTAGCCTACCGGTCAATCTGCCACCGAGTGCAGTGGCCAGTGCCGACCCGCAGACAGGCGTGGTTCCGTTGGTCGTCAACTTCAGCAGCGCCGGCTCCACGGATCCTGACGGCACCATCGAGCATGTTAGCTGGGCGTTTGGGGATGGCAGCAGCAGCACCGAGGCCAACCCGCTCCACAGCTACACTACGCCCGGCGACTACACCGCGACCCTGAGCGTAACCGACAACCAGGGGGCGACTGCCAGCGCCAGTGTCGGCATCAGCGTTAGCGACCACCTGACACTGAGGCCCTGAGATTCCGGCCGGACTT
>NZ_AFOC01000180.1:0-1274 GCF_000224455.1 endosymbiont of Riftia pachyptila (vent Ph05) | reverse complement strand
GAGCAGCACCAGCACACCGATGGCGAAAGCGATATCGGTGGCCATGGGGATGCCCCATCCGCGGGCGGCGTCACCCTCGGGGTTGAGGGCGAAGTAGATCAATGCCGGCACCAGCATGCCACCGATGGCGGCAAATATGGGCAACACCGCCTGGCGCAATTCGGCCAGTTCGCCGACCAGCACCTCCCGTTTCAGTTCCAGGCCGACGACGAAAAAGAACAGCACCATCAACCCATCGTTGATCCAGTGCTGCAACGATTTCTCCAACCGCCAGCCACCCACGTCGACACCTATGACCGTATGGATAAGGTGCTGATAGCTTCCCGCCCAGGGACTGTTGGCCGCCACCAGGGCCAACAGCGCGGCCCCCATGAGCAGCAGTCCGCTGGTGGTCTGGCGGTGGATAAACGCCTCGAAGGGGGTGATGACCCGATCGAAGGCGCGCTCCCAGGGGGCCTGGAAGACGCGCCCGCGACGGGGCAGCAACGGAAGCTTGGGACGTTGCATGGTGCTCCTCCGTGCTTCGGCAGCTGGTCTATTCGTCACCGCCGAACGCCCCTAGCAGATGCAGCAGGCTGGTGAACAGGTTGTAGATGGAGACATAGAGGGTGACGGTCGCCATGATGTAGTTGGTCTCACCGCCGTGGATGATGTTGCTGGTCTCCCACAGGATCAGCCCGGACATCAGCAGCACGAACAGCGCCGAGACGGCGAGCGACAGCCCCGGCAGCTCAAACAGCATGGCACCGAGACCAGCCAGAAAGGCAACCAGGATGCCGGCCATCAGAAAGCCGCCCATGAAGCTGAAATCTTTGCGGCTGGTCAACGCATACCCGGACAGGCCGAGAAAGATGGCGCCGGTCGAACCGAGTGCGGTCATGACCAGTTCAGGACCGTTGGGTAACCCGAGATAGGTGTTGATGATTGGCCCGAGAGTGATCCCCATGAAACCAGTCAGGGCAAAGACGCAGACCAGCCCCAGGGCGCTGTCGCGGAACTTGCTGGTCAGGAACAGCAGGCCGAAGTAGCCGACCAAGGTGATGATGAATCCCGGATGGGGCAGATTGAACAGCACCGAAACGCCGGCGGTGGCGGCACTGAACACCAGGGTCATCGACAGTAGCATGTAGGTGTTGCGGATGACCTTGTTGGTCGCCAGGACCGCGCCTTGCGGTCGGGCGACAGCGGTAGCGAATCGACTCATAGCGATCTCTCCTGAGGGGTTTAAGAATTGGGTTCAAACAGCAGTTCAGACGGATGACGCATCGCCAACC
>NZ_AFOC01000181.1:0-1215 GCF_000224455.1 endosymbiont of Riftia pachyptila (vent Ph05) | reverse complement strand
GTTTCTTATAAAAGAAATAGCATCCTTTATTTCAAAGAATGAGGCTAGTGTTTCTTCTGCTAGTTCGATTTTCCTCTTACCAATAAATTCTCGCTTCCATGCACCAACTCCAGAAATAATTGCCCAGCAAGCAGACACAACCGCTATAGCTTGAGCTATTGTGGCTAATTCAATCATGCACATTCCTCTATTGGGCTAACGCCTGCCGTAACCGGCGCATTTGTAGTGAGCGCAGCGAGCGAAAAATGCGTCCGAGTTGACGGCTTTGTTAGCTTTTTATTGATTCTATAGATTGCTTGCATGTTTTAACTATTGAGCCAACTGAAGTCCATATAACTGCCAGTGCACCTAGGACAATAGGCACCCTGTGATCCGCAAGCTTCCCCAATTCGCTGTCGGGGATTGTGCTTGCGACATACCCTAGATGAATGCCTATAACGACACCTGTACAAGACAAGATAATGATTGCCATATCGAGAAACTCAGGTGCTTTCCGGTACTTGACCAGTACAAACATCAAGAAGCAACCACCGAATACCAACCCGACATAAAGACTGGCAAGGTTGAGATTAATCATCATCCTTGCCACCTTTATTGGCTCCACCAAGGGCACCGCCCAACAGTCCTCCAAGTAACGCGCCGCCTATTCCAGGAATTATCAAATTACCGATAATGGCTCCGCCGATTGCCGAAGCGAGCACTTGACCTGAGTTGGACTCGATTTTCTTCTTGTGCTCAAGAATTGCCGTATTTATTTTGTTAGCAAGCTCAATTATTAGTTTTTCTTGTTCCTTTGGCGAGAGTGAGCTTAGTGCTTGAGCATTGACCGCTTGATATTCACTGAGGCTTCCAAGCGCTGATTTTGCAGTTGGCTTTATTATTACTGGAAGAATCAGCGCCTCATCTTCTGATGCTTTTTTAATTAGGGGGAACTCGAAATCAGCGGAGAATGGAGAGGCCATGTAATCCGGACTCACAAGGATTACGAAGACCTTGGATTGTTTAATTGCCTCCTCTATATCTTGCTTCCATTCCGCACCAGCCTGAATCTTTTGGTCACTCCAATATTCTACAAGCCCTTTTGATTCCGCTATTGAAAGGTGAGCAAGCAGCCTTTCAGCCCATTCGTAATCACTGTGGCTGTAGCTAACGAAGACCTTTATACGATTTTTCTTGTCATCCATTTTGTTTGAAGCTCATTTTCCTCGGAAAGCT
>NZ_AFOC01000182.1:0-1212 GCF_000224455.1 endosymbiont of Riftia pachyptila (vent Ph05) | reverse complement strand
GGTCGGTGCGGGAAAAAATCTGTACGCAATACAGTGTTCCCCGCACCCGCGGGGATGAACCGAGAAATCCAAAAGCAGGTTAACTGGCACGATAGTGTTCCCCGCACCCGCGGGGATGAACCGGCATACCCAAGCGCCTAGAATCTGCAAGTGTGGTGTTCCCCGCACCCGCGGGGATGAACCGCGACAACCATCCGGCAAATTCTGATCATTTAAGTGTTCCCCGCACCCGCGGGGATGAACCGTTTGTTATGACGACCCGCAGAATTGTGGATGGGGTGTTCCCCGCACCCGCGGGGATGAACCGTGGTACTTGGTTTAACTCACGAAATTGGAATGGTGTTCCCCGCACCCGCGGGGATGAACCGGGAATGAAAAGCGTAGTGTGAAGGCACAAAAGGTGTTCCCCGCACCCGCGGGGATGAACCGATTACCTCTAAACCGAATTACGGTGATCCAATGTGTTCCCCGCACCCGCGGGGATGAACCGGGCTAGAGGTTACTGTTTTTGGCTGGGCCAGGGTGTTCCCCGCACCCGCGGGGATGAACCGTCAGCATATACGTCCTCGCCTACCTTCTTGCAGTGTTCCCCGCACCCGCGGGGATGAACCGGTATTAGGTGGACTCTCAGGTATTCTTTTGTCGTGTTCCCCGCACCCGCGGGGATGAACCGCAAATGCAGCAACTTAACGCCACGCAGCGTGAGTGTTCCCCGCACCCGCGGGGATGAACCGGTCTTCCCTCGCCTTAATGAGTATCTGGTTAAGTGTTCCCCGCACCCGCGGGGATGAACCGTCCAATCAATTATTGAGGACTCTATCTCTGGGGTGTTCCCCGCACCCGCGGGGATGAACCGGCTCGTTCCGCCGTCCAGTCGCTCTCCAACAAGTGTTCCCCGCACCCGCGGGGATGAACCGACTATCCTGTTCGCGCCTAGGGTCGCTGATGCGTGTTCCCCGCACCCGCGGGGATGAACCGTTGTGCAGCAGCTGGCTGATGCAGATGTCGCCGTGTTCCCCGCACCCGCGGGGATGAACCGCGCAGCCCAGGCCAACGTGATCGAAAAGAAGCGTGTTCCCCGCACCCGCGGGGATGAACCGGACAGCGCTGTAATCGCCGATATGTGCAACCGGGTGTTCCCCGCACCCGCGGGGATGAACCGCAGCGATCATTATTTAGTCTTCCTGTATGCCAGTGTTCCCCGCACCCGCG
>NZ_AFOC01000183.1:0-907 GCF_000224455.1 endosymbiont of Riftia pachyptila (vent Ph05) | reverse complement strand
AATAGGGGGATTATATATCTCACTTTGTGGATATTGGAAGCTTAAAAGAGAAATTATTTATACTTAATAATCTAGCCTTGTCAGGCGAATTGTTTTCGGTGCGTTATTTTATCGGAGAGAGTGAACTCCAGAGGCATTATTCCGATTTAGACTACCATCACTTTACAAAGTCAATTGTGAGTAATTATGCAATCGAACTTGCCGTTAAGTTGAGAAATGCCGCGGAAATGCTGCAAGAAAGAGGTATATCATACGTAAATGATAAAAACATTATGTGTTACGGAGCTGGGCAGCATGCTTTCTACTAAAAAAGAAAGAGCGTGATTCTTTTTTGGGTTTTGCAAACAAAATAATACATGCCAAAATATTTAGAATAGATACGGTTGGATCAAGAAAATATAAAGGTAATTTTAAATGGTGGGGCGGTGATTTAACGTTGGCTGGAACATTGATGGGTAAGAAGCAGACTCCGTGGGAGTTTTTCTTTTCAATACAGAGCTGGTGTGAATCGGCGATAATATTCATTAATTCATGCGAAGCATCTTTGTGTTCTATAAACGAGCAGTCTGAAGATCGTGCAACATACAGCTAACAATCACATTCACACGGACAGCAAAAAGCGCCGCTCGTTCCTCGCTCTGCTTTTTTCTGCCGGTGATGCATGTCGTTAGGGTTCAAAATGAAAGAAAGCATGTGCAAACTAGGAATCATATTGCTTCTTCTGTTACTCGCCTCATTTGCGGTATCGTCAGCAGAGCCACTAGAAACTATTCTTGCTGTCTCTCCAGATAAGGCGGTAGAAAATGCCTTGGCTCGAGGTGATAAGAGCTTAATTAAGGTGCCTAGTTGTTTGAAATGGTCCCTGGTTATATGGGAGGCCCACCAATCCACCGTGCAAAACTTATAT
>NZ_AFOC01000184.1:0-875 GCF_000224455.1 endosymbiont of Riftia pachyptila (vent Ph05) | reverse complement strand
GCGCTATCGTTGGCGGTGGGGTCGATACCGCCGACACTGCTGTCTTCCAGTTGTGCGCCCACGGCCAGGGTGCTGCCGTCGCTGCTCAGGGCGACGGAGAAGCCAAACTTGTCGCCAGCCCCTCCTGCGCTGACCCGGCCTTGCTGTGACCAGACCGGCGGGGTGACGCTGGTGTCCCTGACGAAGATGTAGACGATGCCGCTATCCTGATTCGGTGCGCCCACCGCCATGGTGGTGCCGTCGGAGCTGACGGCGACGCTGGTGCCGAACTGTGCCCCGGCCGTGGTGTCGCTGGCCTTGAAGTAGTTGATGATGTCGACCGAGTAGCCGGCGCTGGAGAGCTCGTTCTCTCCCCTGAACCTGCCGAGTGGCGAGCCGAGGCAGTCGCTCTCAGTCGCGTCGCAGGATTCGACCCGGTAGCGGGCATCGTTCCAGTTGAACAAATGGGCGCTGGTATCGACGCTGTGGCTGGTGCCGGCGATGGAGCTGGAGGCCGCATCCGCCGCGCTGAAGGTGCCGCTACCATCCCGGTCGAACAGCAACCGGTAGTGGTCGTGGTTGGCATAGAGGGTGGTGTTGGCGGGCAGGGGCCAGTCGAAGTGCAATTGCTTATTGTCGGCCGTCATGGTTACTGCCGGGCCGACGATCACCTGTCGGTTCAGGGTGGCGATGTTGCCAGCCGCATCGGTAGCGGTATAGACGCGGGTGTACTGGCCCATCACGTTGGTGTCGACATCGTTGGTTTTGGTAATGTCTTTGGGATCAGTGGCGTCGAGCGCGGTGTCGAAGCCCGCGCCATCCATCGCATCGACGCCCTCAGCACCAGGTTCCGTATAGTTTTCGCCAACCGCCACATAGACGGGGTCGTCCCCTCT
>NZ_AFOC01000185.1:0-853 GCF_000224455.1 endosymbiont of Riftia pachyptila (vent Ph05) | reverse complement strand
GTCTTCGTAGAACGGGCTCTGGGTCAGGTTGTAGCGGAAGCTGAGGGTGACCTCGCTGAGGCCGCCGAGTTCAAAGTCACGCTGCCAACCGCCGGACATGCCAAAGATGTCGTCGCCGTTGATGCCGCCCAGCACCACTTCGAGACCGCCGCCGCTAAAACCGCCAGCGGGCTGGTGGCTGCCGTCGGCGAAGCCCGGGGCGCTGGTGCCGCGATAGGCGTCGTCGACATAGCTGAAGCCGTCCGAGTCGCTGTCGAAGCCGGTCTCGATCAGGGTGGTGTTTTGCGTGATGGTGACCGTCGCGCTGGCGCTGATGCCACCGTCATCGGCCAGGACGGTGAACGGGCCACCGGCGCTGCTGGCGGTGAACCGGCCGGTCTGGTCGATGGTCCCGCCGCCGCTGACGCTCCACACCGGGCTGGTGGCGATGGCGTTGCCGTACTGGTCGAGGCCGCTGGCACTGAACTGCTGGCTGGTGCCGACGCTGAGCGCGGCGCTGCTCGGGTTCAGGCTGAGGCTGGTCAGCACCGGCAGTGCGCCGGTGGTCGCCTCGGCAGCCTCGCCGGGCGCACTCTCGTTGCCCGCCGCATCGTAGGCGGTCACGCTGTAGCTGTAGGTCGTCTCGGGATCGAGGCCGCTATCACTGTAGCTGGTGGTGGTTGCGGTGGCGATCTCGGTCTCGTCGCGGAAGATCCGATAGCCGGTGACGCCGACGTTGTCGGTCGCTGCCGACCAGCTCAGATTGATGGTGGCGGGACCGTTCGCGCTGGCGCTGAGGCCGGTGGGGGTCCCGGGCGCCTCGGTGTCGGGCACATCACTGACGCTGATCGTCACGCTGGCGCTGCCGGTGCCG
>NZ_AFOC01000186.1:0-814 GCF_000224455.1 endosymbiont of Riftia pachyptila (vent Ph05) | reverse complement strand
CGGCGGATTCGGCGAAGTTTTTGGAGATCCTCGGCAAGTTCGAGTTGCTGTTCTCCGACTCGCGGGTGTTTCCACTCTGTCATGCCTGGATCTCGGTTGGTGTGGCTGGCATTGCAGGCCACCCGTAGTGCCGGCTATCGGCGCGGGCTGGTACTACACCGGCAAGGAGAAGGAGGGGGGAGGCAGATTTTGTCTTTGCCTTGGTTCCAGACCCTGGGGCGGGATAGACACCCGCAACAGTTCGCGCTGGACTGCTTCGATTATCTCGTGGTGGATGAGTTTCACCACTTATGTAACCTAATTAAGTGTAGCCACAAGGAAAAGTCCATTAATAATAGTAGTTTGTGGCTTGCGCAACAAAATACACTGTTGCGACCAGTGGATGAGCCCGGTAGATCAAGTCTAAGCTACTACATATCAATGTCAGAGGGCTTTGATTCTGTGGTAAGTAATCGAGTTTTTTATCATCATCGCTACAGCTCACAGAGCTCTGGGATATTTTTGATGTGTCCCATCTTATGAACACCAACCTCAATCAGCGAGGCAATAGTTTGTTGCATTGGTAGGTTAATCATATTGTCGTTTGTGTATTGGTTGATCATGGCTTCGTAGATATTTTCATGGTCACCAAATAACACGCTCTTATTAAGCTCCTGTCCCTCGCTGTCGGCGACACCCGCATTTTTCAAACTGCTGCCGTCCTTTAATGCCAACATGATGGCAATGCGTGCAAGAATGTTGGGCGTAACTCCGGTTTGCCCCTTCATGTTGCGTAGCTTATCAGTAGCTGTCTTAGAGAGTTTGACTCGGTTGG
>NZ_AFOC01000187.1:0-780 GCF_000224455.1 endosymbiont of Riftia pachyptila (vent Ph05) | reverse complement strand
TTGGTATCGACGAGACCGCTTCCCGGCGCGGCCACAACTATATCGCCCTGTTCCACGATCTTGAGGAAGGGCGTTTGCTCTACGCTTGTGAGGGGCGTGACCATTCCACGGTTGAGCGTTTTACTGAAGACCTGACAGCCCACGGTGGTGACGCTGGCAATATCACAGCCGCCTGTACTGACATGCCGAAGGCCTTTATCAAAGGCGTTGGCGCCCACCTGCCGAACGCAGATCTGACCTTTGATAAGTTTCATGTCGTCCAGCTGGCCAATAAGGCGGTCGATGAGGTCCGACGGCAGGAGGTCAAGGAGGGGCCCATCCTGCGCAACAGTCGCTGGTGCTACCTGAAAGACCAGAGCAAGCTGAGCGGTAAGCAGAGCGCCATGATGTACTGCTTGAGCCGATCCCGCTGAAGACAACAAAGGCTTGGGAGGTGAAAGAGTCCCTGCGAGAGATTCTCTCCACTCCGATGAGTCGCGACACTGCGGAACAATTGCTCATGGAGTGGTACAGCTGGGCGCGCAGATGCCGGGTGGTGCAGATGAAGAAGCTGGCGACCAGCATCAAAGAGCACCTCACGGGCATTCTCAACGGGTTCACCTCTCACCTGAGCAACGGGCGCGCGAAGGCATCAACTCCCTGATCCAGGCGGCCAAGGCGAGAGCCAGAGGTTACCGGACAACCCGGAGTCTGATCGCCATCGCGTACTTGATCGCTGGAAAGCTCACGCATCTTCCTGCTTCACCCTATGCGAGGCCCCGGTATGTTGAGGGGTTACCC
>NZ_AFOC01000188.1:0-749 GCF_000224455.1 endosymbiont of Riftia pachyptila (vent Ph05) | reverse complement strand
AGGTTACAAAGGACGTACATGGCGTCACAGTCGCTCACCAAGTTCTATAGGAACATCTCTGATGTCCATAAGCTTGCTGAAGCGCACAGCAAACTAAATCCGGGTGGTTTAGGCCGCCGATCACTTGGCCATATCACCCGTAGCGGAGTGGTTATGCTTTGTGCTGCGTGGGAAGTATACTTTGAAGATATTGTTACGGAAGCTGTGCGGCATATAACTGGAGCGTTAGATACCCCTTCGCAATTACCACCTTCTGTTCAGAAAAAATTAAGCTCTCAAGTTAAAGCTGACTCACATGAGCTAAAACCTCTTGAATTGGCAGGGGAAGGTTGGAAAGAACTCTTACTCCACTACGCTAGAAAAGAAGCATCAAGTATTAATACACCAAAAAGTCATGTACTTGAGTTATATGCCAAGCATTTTATCGGTACCGACGGTATTTCATCCGCTTGGCATGTCGGCCCGGATCGAGTTAATCATATCGTATCAATCAGGGGCGAAATTGCGCATCGAGGACGTGATGCCGAATACATACCTATTCTTGATTTAAAGCTCTATACCAAAGAAATTGTGCGCACTGCTGTTGAAACGGACAATCATATATGCTTGCACATCAAATCAGCTACAGGAGCAAAAAGCCAGCCATGGCGACGAAAAACTGTCCCAGAGTAAAAACCTCTAACAATGCCGTAAACTCGGACGTATTTTTCGTTCGCTGCGCTCACTATAAATACGCCGGTTACGGCTGG
>NZ_AFOC01000189.1:0-741 GCF_000224455.1 endosymbiont of Riftia pachyptila (vent Ph05) | reverse complement strand
TTTGCCCGCGCCGTTGGGGCCGAGCAGGCCGATGCGATCGCCCGGCTCGAGGGACAGTCCGATCTTCTGCAGCAGCGGCTGTTGGTTGTAGCCGGCGTTGACCTTTTCGAGTTGCAGCAGCGGGTGAGGGTTGTGTTGCGGTGCGCGGAAGGCGAAGTGGAACTGAGAGTCGACATGGGCCGGGGCGATCAATTCCATGCGCGCCAGTGCCTTGAGGCGGCTCTGGGCCTGGCGCGCCTTGGTGGCCTTGGCGCGGAAACGATCCACATAGCTGCGGATGTGGGCGATCTCGCGCTGCTGTCTCTGATGTTCGGCCTGCTGGTTGGCGAGGCGTGCGGCGCGGATCTGCTCGAAGGCGGAGTAGTTGCCGCTGTAGAGGCTGGCAGTCTGCTGCTCCATGTGCACCACATGGTCTATGGTCTGGTCGAGAAAGTCCCGGTCGTGGGAGATCAGCAGCAGGGTGCCGGGGTACTTTTTCAGCCAGCCTTCGAGCCAGATCACTGCATCCAGGTCGAGATGGTTGGTGGGTTCATCGAGCAGCAGCAGGTCGGAGCGGCACATCAGCGCCTGGGCCAGGTTGAGGCGCATGCGCCAGCCACCGGAGAAGTGGGAGAGCGGCTGTTCCATCTCGCTGGCCGCAAAGCCAAGCCCGTAGAGTAGTTGGCCGGCGCGCCCCTTGGCGCCGTAACCGCCGATCGTCTGCAGTTGCTCGTGCAGTTGCGCCTGGCTGGCGGCGTCGTG
>NZ_AFOC01000190.1:0-687 GCF_000224455.1 endosymbiont of Riftia pachyptila (vent Ph05) | reverse complement strand
CGGAACCTCCAGTCGTGTCGCCTTTGACGGCAGTGTTGGTGACGGCCCGGTGGTCGGTGCCACTGTCAGCATCCGCGACCGCAACTTTCGGCTGCTCGCCACCACCAGCAGTACCGACCGGGCTAGCTTCAACTTCGACGGTGAGATCGCCGACAGCGCCTTCCCGCTGATCATTGAAGCGACCGAAGGCATCGACCTAGTCACTAACGCCGCCCCCGACTTTGTTCTCAGCGGGGTAGTGATGACACCCTCACAGACGCGGGTCAACCTGACGCCGCACACCACCATGATGGTGAAGAGCGCACTGGCAATGGAGGGTGGGCTGACACAAGCTAACCTGGAGCGCGCCAGAAGCGCTGTCACCACCCGCCTCAACTTTGGCCTGGATACCAGCAAGGTGCCCGATCCGATGAGCACCGAGGTGACTATCGACAATGTCACCGAGGTGACCCTGTCGAGCGAGGTGTTCGGTGAGATGGCACGCCGCACCGCCTACTGGATCGGCGGTAATGTCAGCGAGGATGATATCTTCACCGCGCTAGCAGCCGACCTGGTCGATTCGGTGCTGGATGGCCGCGGCGCCGAAGGCACGGTGGCGCGCTACACCGCGATCGCCCATGTGGTCAGCGCCCAGGTGTTGATCGAGGCGATGCTCGACGGCCTGCAGGTGAACAATCAGCCGGCCAA
>NZ_AFOC01000191.1:0-659 GCF_000224455.1 endosymbiont of Riftia pachyptila (vent Ph05) | reverse complement strand
GCGCTATCGTTGGCGGTGGGGTCGATACCACCGACACTGCTGTCTTCGGCGTATGCGCCCACCGCCAAGGTGTTGCCGTCGGAGCTGAGTGCAACCGAGATGCCGAACTTGTCACCTGCTCCAGTGTTGTTGGCACTGACATTGCCCAACCCAGTCCATATACCGCCGCTATTGGTGAAGAGATAGACTTTGCCGAAAGTTCCCTGTTCGGGGGCACCTACTGCCATGGTCGTGCCATCGGCGCTTACTGCAACGGAGTGGCCGAACTGGTCGCCCGTGCTGGTATCTGAGGCCTTGAAGTAGCTGATGGCACCAACTGAGTCGGATGGAATGAGTGCCACAACCGGTGAGCCGAAACACTGGGTTCCAAAACAGGCCTCGACCTTATACTGTCCCTCGTTCCAGTTAATCAGGTGGGTGGCGATCCCGATAGTGTGGTTGGTTGTTGTGAGGGTGCCTGCCCCAGCCACCTCGCTGAATCCAGATACGCCATCAGGATCCACCAGTAGGCGGTAGTGGTCAGGAACGGCGTGGCCGTCTGGGAGCGGCCAGTCGAACTGCAACTGGTGGGGATTTTTGCTCACAGTCATGGCCAGTGCCGGACCAACGATTACAGTGCGCTCCAGGGGGGTGGCGCTGTTTCCAGCAGCGTCGGTTAC
>NZ_AFOC01000192.1:0-623 GCF_000224455.1 endosymbiont of Riftia pachyptila (vent Ph05) | reverse complement strand
CTTCTTTTCGGTTCATCCCCGCGGGTGCGGGAACACAATAAGGCTCTTAGCGGATTCCGGGTTGCTGACGGTTCATCCCCGCGGGTGCGGGGAACACAGATACTGGATTCGGCTGGCGCATTATGCANCCGGTTCATCCCCGCGGGTGCGGGGAACACCCTTCAAGCAAATAGCCATCAGGCGTTCCCAACGGTTCATCCCCGCGGGTGCGGGGAACACATCATGAACGGTATGACTGCCGAAATAATCATCGGTTCATCCCCGCGGGTGCGGGGAACACATGAACAAAACCGCGTTGCTTTTGGCTGTCAGCGGTTCATCCCCGCGGGTGCGGGGAACACGCTGATCAGAGGTCTCATCGGTGACGGCGAGCACGGTTCATCCCCGCGGGTGCGGGGAACACACGCAGACAGCCTTTTCGCTACCGCTCAAAGCCGGTTCATCCCCGCGGGTGCGGGGAACACCGGCTTCAGGCCATGCGCTCTACAAAGGGCCTCGGTTCATCCCCGCGGGTGCGGGGAACACCGCTGCAGCACTTCGGAGTGGNACCGAAACACCGGTTCATCCCCGCGGGTGCGGGGAACACGCCAAAGAGCACGACGGATTTTGGCCGCGATTCGGTT
>NZ_AFOC01000193.1:0-573 GCF_000224455.1 endosymbiont of Riftia pachyptila (vent Ph05) | reverse complement strand
ACCGTTGCCGTTACCCTGCACTTGATCGATGTAGTCATTGGGCGTAACGCCGATCAGCTCTCCATCCAGGCTCACCAGCAGCTGGCTCTGTTCATCCTGCTCGTAAAAGGGACTCTGGCTCAGCCGATAGCGGAAACTCAACACCACCTTGCTCAGACCGTTGAGCTGGAAGTCGCGTTGCCAACCGCCGGAGAGGCCGAAGATGTCGGCACTGTTGATGCCACCCAGGATGATCTGCAAGGCACCACCGCTGTAGCCGCCATCAGGGAGCAGACTACCGTCGGCATAGCCCGGCGCACTGCTGCCACGGAACGGGTCGTCAACATAGCTGAAGCCAGCGCTGTCTGTATCAAAGCCGTCCTCGATCAGCAGACTCGGCTGGTTGCCAGTAGTGGCCGCCACCGCTACGCCGGGCTCACTCTGATTACCCGCGGCATCGTAAGCGCTGACCTGGTAGCTGTAGCGGGTCGACGGGGTGAGGCCGCTGTCGCGGTAGCTGTTGATAGCGCTGTTGGCGATCTCAACACCATCGCGGAACACCCGGTAGCCGATGATGCCGACGTTTCACTCGCC
>NZ_AFOC01000194.1:0-573 GCF_000224455.1 endosymbiont of Riftia pachyptila (vent Ph05) | reverse complement strand
GTCGATGCATACTGAAGCACCGCGCGCTCTGTCTGCTCATCGACCCGGTTCTTCGGGTTCGGTTTGCGCCGATCCTTGTTCAGCAGCGACTCGATGCCGCCGTCCTCAACAGCCTGCTTGTCGCGGTAGAAGGTGTCTCGCGACAGGCCCATGACCTTGCAGGCCCTGGAGACATTGCCAAGTTCCTCGGCCAGGTTCAGCAGGCCGACTTTGTGCTTGATGATCTGTTCGTTAGTATGAAGCATGAGGGTTACCTCTTTGGTTTCGATGGTCAGTTAGCACTTCCATCAAAACCGGTAACCCTCTCCTTTTTCAAGGGTGGTGTCAGATCAAGTCTGAACTACTACAAATTAACCCAAACCACCTTTGGTGGTCAATAAATAAACCGCTTTGAGCGGTTCATGAAACCAAGCCACCGGTTTGACCGGTGGTATTTGACTGAGTCATGAGAAGGTGACTTCTCTTTTTTAGGCTGAACTCTTGCCGCTTCAACACAACTGAAAACTTTTTGGGCGGCAATAAGAAATTGATATAATCGTATTCGTTACAACGTATGGGGGATGGGGGCTCTTT
>NZ_AFOC01000195.1:0-564 GCF_000224455.1 endosymbiont of Riftia pachyptila (vent Ph05) | reverse complement strand
GCGATAGAAGGGGATGGGCCTATCCCCGCGGGTGCGGGGGAACCCGCTAGATAAATCGAAGCGCGTCATTGCTGGTGGGCCTATCCCCGCGGGTGCGGGGGAACCGCTTTAAGGCTGCGTATGTGCAATCTGACGAGGGGCCTATCCCCGCGGGTGCGGGGGAACCTCCCGCGCCTACCTAACAGTAAAAACTCTGTTGGGCCTATCCCCGCGGGTGCGGGGGAACCGCAAGTTCCTCAATGTCCCAGTCGATACTCATGGGCCTATCCCCGCGGGTGCGGGGGAACCGCTCAAGCTCATTCCCGCGGATCATGTCCTGTGGGCCTATCCCCGCGGGTGCGGGGGAACCTTCAAAGTGGCAAGCTGCTCCTTACCACGGACGGGCCTATCCCCGCGGGTGCGGGGAACCTTGTTCGGTCTTGCCCGGTTAACGTGGGGTATGGGCCTATCCCCGCGGGTGCGGGGGAACCTTTGGTTGCAAAGAGTTGTCTGGGGATGATGAGGGCTATCCCCGCGGGGTGCGGGGGGAACCTGGTTGAGTGTCACGACCACGACAGGGGGTGG
>NZ_AFOC01000196.1:0-544 GCF_000224455.1 endosymbiont of Riftia pachyptila (vent Ph05) | reverse complement strand
CCTCCTGCCTCCATGCAATCGTTCGCAAGAGCCAGCTATCCCCGACAGGGATGTAGGGGAGGCGCGTGAGCAGGAAGCGGTAGCTTTACATGCGATTTGCGCCTTGAATCTAAAAATTCTGAATCACAATCCACTTCGTCCAGATTTAATCAAAGGCTTCCAAGCAAAAATTCCTGGTTTATCGGATGATGATGGAGCGACGGGATAAAGAGAAGGCCGCATTCCTTGTGACCAACAACATGAAAGAACCCAAGCGGGTGTCGGGACTGCGTGCGGAGAATTGAGTATAGGTGATCTGATATGTCCAGCCGTGTTGCCCAAGAATGACAAAGGCCTGCATTTGCAGGCCTTTAATGTCGCCCGACTACAGTCAGGCCTAAGCTGGTACCGAGGGACGGACTCGAACCGTCAAGGCCGTGAAGCCGGGGGATTTTGAATCCCCTGTGTCTACCAATTCCACCACCCCGGCGTGGTAGGTGACGATTATAAACGTGTTGTGGGGCGGCTGAAAGGGGTTAGGGAGCCCCTGATCACGTCATGAACT
>NZ_AFOC01000197.1:0-515 GCF_000224455.1 endosymbiont of Riftia pachyptila (vent Ph05) | reverse complement strand
TAAGGCCTATCCCCGCGGGTGCGGGGGAACCGATGAATGGAGAATTGCCGTAAAGCGCGGGTGGGGCCTATCCCCGCGGGTGCGGGGGAACCGATAACGGCGTCCCGAAGCTGCTTATCAAGAAGGGCCTATCCCCGCGGGTGCGGGGGAACCGCCGCAAAACACCCGCCGTCATTCAGTGGCTTGGGCCTATCCCCGCGGGTGCGGGGGAACCTGGAAGGCTGGCGGAAGGTCTGTTGACGTGCAGGGCCTATCCCCGCGGGTGCGGGGGAACCCTCAGGGATATTACGGCTCTGCACCGCGCAGAGGGCCTATCCCCGCGGGTGCGGGGGAACCACCGCAACGGCAAAGACCATTTTTCCGACGAAGGGCCTATCCCCGCGGGTGCGGGGGAACCCCCCTGGGTCGTCGGCTCTTGCTCGGTGCTAGGGGCCTATCCCCGCGGGTGCGGGGGAACCGCGCTATTGGGGCAGGCGGAGAGCCTGGAGGCGGGCCTATCCCCGCGGGTGCGGGGG